>VFZK01000030.1 GCA_016871215.1 Acidimicrobiia bacterium
CCCAGCTACGCTCCGGAACTCAACCCGGACGAACAGGTCTGGAACCATGCCAAGGCGCGGCTGGCGAAACGGTTTGTGGCCACCAAGGCGGAGTTCAAAGCGGCGTTGTTTTCAATCTTGCTTTCGAGTCAGCGCTCTCGTCAACTGATTCTGTCTTTCTTCCAACTTGCTGAGACTAAGTATGCAGCAGAGACCACTTAGTGCTGGTACTTTCGCAACTATTGAGATATATTCGGGCGATAGGGCGATGTTAGGAGCGACGATGGTTCTTGTCAAGGCAAAATGTTCGCCGTGTTCGCGATGCAAAGTGTTCGTCAGAAACGAAGTTTCAACGGATGATGTTGAGTCAGGTGGCAGCATCGGCGCGATGCGCCGACGAGAAAGACTCTCGTGCGACACGACCAACGCTCGTAGTGCCGCACGCAGTGCGGTCAGTCCCCACTGCCTCACCCCACTCGTGATGCCTCATTTGCTGGCCGCCGCCGGAGGTAGCGGCTGGACAACCATGCAGCGGTGTTCGATGAATCCGGTGCGAGGCTCAACCTCACTCCGCTTCCAGTTTTGGAAAGCGGCAGCCGGCAGCGACCAGGAAACTTGTTTCTCGAAATCGAGCGCGAACAGCTGAACGCGATTGTCGTCCTTTTTCTGGTAATGCCAGTCTGAGTTGACGACCAGCAGCCGGTTGCCCGGCACTTCGACGAAGCCAGCCGCAATGATCAGCGGGAAGTGCGGCGCAGCGTCGGCCACGCTGAAAGACCAGTTCTCCTTTCCGGCTGCATCGAATCGCACCAACCCGAAAGCGCCGCTGCACAGTGTGGACCCATCAGCCAGGCGGTGGGCCATGACTGGCAGGCCCGGCACCGGGAAGGCACGCACCATTTTTCCATCGCGAGTCAGCTCGACAAACCGTTTCTCGTCCCGCAACGCCACCAGATAATTGCCATTCGGAACGGGGCGCAGCAAGTTGTAGCGCGTGTGATTGCTGCCGGTCGCAGGCAGCGAGATGCGATGGAGCACCTGCCCGCTGCCCGGCTCGAGCTCCAGAATGGCTTGCTCCTGGCTGTCCAACACCGCGACTCGACCGTCAGGCAGTGGCGCACAGGTCTTAACCTCGGCAGTCCCTTTAACCCGATATTCCCAGACCGTTCGTTTATCGCGATCGACCTCGCGCACATACCGATGGGCACTGTAGATGAAATGGCCGTTGGGCAGCGCCCAGCCATCGTAGACCAAGTCGTCGTACTCGACCCAGCCCTGTCCGCGATAGGCGGGTGGGTTGTATGACCAGGAACAGCTGCCATTCGGTTCGACGAGATACAGACCCTCACTGGCTACCAGGAGGTAGCGTCCCAGAGAAAACGGAGCAACTGCGTCTTTGCCGAAAGTAAGGGCAAGGCCCGCGATGATGGGCACGATCGTTATCGACACCAAGAGGGCCACGTGCCGGCTTGCAAACCGAGTAATTGAGGGATTCATGCATGACTCCTTTTTTGGAGAGCTCCTTGAAGAACGGCAAACCTCAACAAGGCTCCGCAAGCCGGAGACTCGACTTCTGACAGGAGCTTGTCGGCCTCCAGTTCAAACAGAGATTCGCCCAGGATGACAGGGTCTCCTTCCGCTTTCAGCCGCTTGGCAATCGCCCCTTCCTGCATGGAGAGCTTGGCATTGGGAATGGACACTGGTACGGGCATGATCGGGTGCGCCTGGATCTAGCTACCTCCAGGCGAAGCCAGCGAACGCCGGCAGCAGCATATGGGCGGCAGATTCGCGTGCCATGGTAGAAGGCACAGATGTTCCTTGCAATACATTTTTCTTGCTGATAAGAAACAGCGGAGCAGATGGGCAGCCCGGCGCGCTCCGAATGCGCGCCGCATGGTGCCTTGTCCGCATCCAAACACGCCGCCACCTCGATGACACGCACCTCAGTCCGGGAGCTATGATGAGCGAGAAACTCTTCCAAGGCCGCACGGCACTGGTTACGGGCGGAGCGCGCGGCATTGGGCGTGCGATTTGCCAGATGTTGGGCAGCCACGGTGCCAGGGTCGCCATCAACTACATGCAGAACGACCAGGCCGCGTTGGAAGCGCTCGCTGAGATCCAGCCGACGGCAGAGAAAGCGATCGTGGTGAAGGCCGATGTCTCGAAGCCGGGCGAAGTCGCTGCCATGATCGATACGATTCGGAAAGAACTCGGTCCCATCGATTTCCTGGTCAACAACGCTGCGCTCGCCTCCACCGTGCATCACAGCGAGGTTCACTACGACAATTGGAAGCGAATGTTCGAAGTGAACGTGGATGGTCCGTTCCTGACGACCTGGGCTGTCAAGGACGAGATGATCTCCCGGCAGTACGGACGCATCGTCAACGTGTCGTCGCTGGCGGGATTGAAGATGAAAGGCCGGATGATCCACTATGCGACGACCAAGGCGGCTCTCATTTCCTTCACCCGGCACTGCGCCGAAGCGTTTGCGCCTTATAACATTCGGGTCAACTGCGTGGCTCCCGGGCTAACCAACACCGATCTCGCCAGGGCAGCCAATCCAGGGCTGATTGAACACCTGATCTCGATCACACCGATGAAACGGATGGCCCAGCCGTCGGAAATCGCCAGTGTGGTGAAGTTCTTGCTTTCGGACGACTCCAGTTTCGTCACCGGGCAGACCGTGTCGGCTTGCGGCGGACGAGTGTAGCGGTTTCAAGACGCCCGGAACGCAAGGCGTCGAGACGGCTGAAGAGCCAACCAGAATTTCGTTCGCGTTTCGCAGCCATGGTCAACGCCTGGTGCGGTGTGTGCCGCCCGCGTCCACTGCGACGTAGCGGATGCGCTGCTGCACGGTGATCGCGGCAACCGAGGCAGGAATATGAAAGTCGCGTGCTCTTAGGCTGCAAGGAAAAAGGAAGGGGTACCCGAATGGCAACTAACGATTCGGCAGGTTCGGCTCGCTTGATGCAGGCTTACGCGGAGGCTCGCCCGAAATCGGCCGCCTGTTACCGCCGGGCCAGCACGGTGCTGGCCGGCAACGTCGGGCACGATCTCCGATATTTTCAGCCGGTGCCTCTTTATATCGAGCGCGGCAAGGCAGGCCGGAAGTGGGATGTCGATGGGAACGAGTACGTCGATTTCCTGATGGGAAACGGTGCGCTGCTCTTGGGCCATGCTGACGCTGAAGTAATCGAAGCCATCGCGGCAGCGGCCTCTCGTGGGACGCACTTCGGCAACGACCATCCGTTGCAGATCGAATGGGCGGAGCTGATTCTGAAGCTCGTACCCTCCGCCGAGCGTATCCGTTTCGTCAACTCGGGCACGGAGGCGTCCCACCTGGCCATACGCCTGGCGCGGGCCTTCACGGGGCGGAGCAAACTCCTGCGCTTTGAAGGTCACTTTCACGGCTGGCACGACGACGTGGTGCACGGGTTCCAAGTTCCCTTCAACGCCGACGGTTCGCTGGGTGTTCCGGCGAGCGTGCGGCAAAACCTGATTACGATCCCCGACGGCGAGATCGGGCTGGTCGAGCAAGTACTGTCCCAGGATCCGCAAGTCGCAGCCGTGATCCTGGAACCCTCCGGCGCTTCCTGGGGGCGCGTTCCAATCGATGTCGAGTTTCTGCGGCGCCTGCGAGAAGTGACGGCGCAATCTGGTGTCTTGTTGATCTTCGACGAAGTGGTCACCGGCTTTCGTTTCAGCCCCGGTGGAGCGCAACAATTGTATGGCGTGATCCCAGACCTGTCGTACTTCGCCAAGATTGTCGCCGGCGGCTTGCCCGGTGGCGTCGTGGCAGGCCGGAAAGAGATCATGTCGCTGTTCGAGCAAACCGGCGTGCCGCATCATGACCGGTTCGAAAGGGTGACCCACTTCGGCACGTTCAACGGAGCACCGCTCTCAGCAGCTGCCGGCATTTCCGTTCTCAAACGAGTGGCTTCCGGCCAAGCCATCGGCCTGGCTGACGCGCGAGCCGTCCAGCTTCGCGCCGCGTTCAACGACGTGCTCGCCCGCCACCAGGTCGCAGGCTACGTCTACGGCCCGGCGTCGACGTTTCACGTTTACTTCGAAACGAACCCGGAGCGCTTGAAGCGTGCCCACCGCGCCGAGGATCTGAGGACAACGGATGCGAAGCTGCTCAAGGGAATGCCGGCAGCTTTGGTCACTCAATACCAACGGCGGCTGCGCTTTCATGGTGTCGATATCCTGAGTTCCACAGGAGGCGTGCTGTCAGCTGCCCACACTGAGCGCGACGTCGAGGAAGCAGCCAGAGCGTTCGAACAAACGGCGACGGGATTGCTGGAGGAAGGCTTGATCCACAGACTCTAAGAGGAGCAGCGACATGTCAAACCGCCTGTTTGCCGGCGCAGCCCGCGTCGTCATCAACCCGCCTTTGGGAATCAAACGTCCTGGCATCCGGATTTTCAGAGACCCCATCCAGGCAATCGAAAGCGATCTGACGGCAACGGCGGTTGTGCTTTCGAACGGCCCGTCCAGCGTGGCGCTGATCGCTGTCGACCTGTTGTTCATGTCGATGCCGGCGATCACCGCTTTGCGCGGCCGCATCGCCGATGCGCTTGGAACTCCACGGTCGCACGTTCTGGTGAATTTCAGTCATACACACGGGGGACCCACATTTCCGGATTTCATCGACGACACGCCGGAGCAGATCGACCTGCAGCGAAGATATCAGACACTCGTCGAAGAAAGGTTCGTCGCAGTAGCCGTCGAAGCGCAGAAGCGACTGCAGCCAGCCCGCATCGGCGCGGGGCGGGGCGAGTGCCACATCGGCATCTACCGGCGCGCCAAAACCGAAGCGGGGCGAGACGTTTTGGGAGAAGTCCCCGAAGCGCCGATCGATCCTTCAGTAGGAGTCATTCGGGTCGACGATCTGGAGGGCCAGCCCATCGCCACATTGTTCAGCTACGGCTGCCATCCAGTGACGGTTGGACCGCGTGCTCTGGTCGCCTCGTCGGACTTTCCCGGAGCGGCGCGACGCGTTGTCGAAACCAGCCTGGGAGGTCTTTCGCTTTTCCTGCAGGCCTGTGCGGGCAATATCAACCCGGTATGGGGCCTCGGCTATGAGGTCGACTGCCGCGACACGAAGAACCGCACCGGCATGATGCTCGGCGGTGAAGTGATTCAAGTCGCCGCACAAATACGCACTCATGTGCGGCGCGGCCCGAAGACTCCGATCGGCCCGATCGCGAACATCCTGCTGTGGCCGTGGGTTCCTGTTGCGGGCGACACTTGCAGCCATTTGTCGGCCGCCGAAGAAGTCGTTCAACTCGAGCTCGGCCCGTTGCCATCGCTCGAGCACGCACTCGCCATCCAGGAAAAATGGAACAGGAAGTGGTCCGACGACCTGGCACGCGGTGCACGTGACTGGGACCTGAACTATTCCGCTCGCTTCGTGCACTGGTCCCGAAAGCTGGTTCAAGCCGTGAAAGACGGACACCCGACGCTTGACGTCGTCATTCAAGGCATCCGCGTCAACGACATCGCGATCTGCGGCATCGGCGTCGAGTCGTTTTTCGAAACCGGGCTGGCCCTCAAAGCGCGCTCAGGCTTCGCCCACACGGAGGTGTTGGGTTACACCAACGGGTGCGCTGCCTATCTGCCGCGGGCTGAAGATTACCCACCCGGCGGCTGGGACATAGATGAGCAGTACGCTGTGCCCGATCTCTTCTTCCAAAGCTACAGCCTTCCTGTCGCCCTCAGAACCGACTCTGAACAGCGCGTCGTCACGAGGGCAGCCGCGGTGCTCCAACGGCTGGCATAACCGGAGAGTTCCCAGCCTTGCCCCCGTCAAAGTCGTGAGCCCTCCCTTACGGTTGGTCTACTGAACATCCGCGTGACCCAAATCAGTAGCCCGTGCAAGGGCGCGACCTCGACTCGAGGGTTTGCGAGGGTTTGACGGGACCCGGCGTCCTTTCTGGGCAGTGCCTCTAATCGATTTGCACTATCGCGCAGCGTCGTGGAGTGCGGCAGTCCTCTGCCGCTTTCGAGCTCGCTATCGAACCCGGATTCGACCGCCGCGAGTATTGCCTGCTTCAATCCGACGCGGATTCCTTGTCTCTGTCTCTGTTGTTGTACAGCAACGATAGGCACTTCCGGCAGGTTACTGCCGGGCGATTGTCCGTCGCAATCCTCTTGACCTGAGCTCGATGTGCGGCTTCTTTGTCGCGAGGATTGCACAACACCCTCCCGTCTCCATTGAGAGCGTGCACGTCACGCTTCTGCCTGTTGTCTTTTGACATCGTAACCCGCAAGAGACGTGAGACAGAGCCCAAAGTAATTTCAGGCCGGGGTACTCGTAGCAGGGAGGTCCAAAGCGCCAGAGGGCTGGCGCACTCCAAAACTGGCGAACTTCCGAGATAGTGCGTGCTGCGCGCAGCGTCGTGGACTGCAGACCTCTTCTGCCGCTTTCGAGCTAAACCTGCGAGCTTGTCCCGAGAGCGATTTCACACGAAGATGCGCTCCAATCCAGAACATCGCTGGAGGGAGGTCACGCGGTCCGGTTTTCAGCCCTCCTTTGGAGCAGCTTGATCGGCGCCGTGAGCATGATCAGAGCCGTCGCAACCGGAAGGAGGCTCACGAGTCCAAAGATCGTTGTGTATTGCTGGCTGTCCGCCAGTTTTCCAATGATGAACTGCCAAAACACCGCACCCACGCTTCCAGCTAAACCGGCGATGCCGTACAGCGTTCCCACCGAATGGCTCGGTGAGAGGTCTGTCGACACAGTCTGAATGTTGACTGCCAGAATCGCGAAGCCAAAGAGCGCGACAGAAATCAAAGTGATGATCCAGCCTGGCGTGGTAGCGACATTGATGAGAATGCCCAGAGGCAGAAGCGATGCTCCAGCAATCATGCAGCTCTTGCGGGCAAAGCCGACCCCGTGGCCACGGCGGATCAACGCGCTGGAGCTCCACCCGCCCACGATCATTCCGAAATCCGAGAATAAGTACGGAATCCATAGCAGTGCGCCGATCATCGCCATGCTGAAGCCCCGTTCCCGAAACAAGTAGTCAGGAATCCAGAACAGGAAGAAATAGTTAGTGGAATCCAGAAGTGTTCGCGCCACAATCACGGTCCATACCGCTCGGTATCGGAGAAAATCACGCACCTGGATCCGCTCCGAGGAGCTCGTTACCGCAGCCTCCATCCCTCGAAGGTATTCCCGCTCAGGCTCGCCGACCCACGGATGCGCCTCAGGACGCCGGTAGAGAACGGTCCATGGAATCAGCAACAAAAAACCGAGGGCGCCCGTAATCAGGAACATGGAGCGCCAGCCGTAGCGGAGCGTGAGGAAGGCAACGACGGGTGGGCCGAGAAGGGCGCCAACGCTGATTCCCATCAGAAGAAGGCCTATGGCTTTGCTGCGGTCTCGCGGCTGAAACCACTCCGAGATGGCGCGAATGCCGGTGGGAAAATAAGCCGCCTCGCCCAGGCCGAGCAGCAGCCGGAAAGCGCCGAGCGAAGCCAGCCCTTGCGACAAGCTGTGAAGGCACGCGGCGATAGACCACCATGTCACCGCCAGGTAGTAGCTGGCCCGAGTGCCCAGCCAATCGGCCAGTTTGCCTCCGAAGCCATACGAGAACGCATAGGCGGCCATAAAGAGATTGAGGATCAGCGCGTAGTCGCTATTGGTGAGGTGAAACTCCTCGCGGACTTGCGGGGCGACGATCGAAAGGGCGACGCGGTCCAAATAGTTGACCACACCCCCGAAGAACAACACGCCCACAATCCACCAGCGCACCGTGCTCAGGCGAAAGCGCGTGGTCCGCGACTCTTCTGACACCAGAACCTTTCCCGCTTGGT
This sequence comes from Acidimicrobiia bacterium, assembly GCA_016871215.1. Classification (GTDB taxonomy): domain Bacteria; phylum Acidobacteriota; class Terriglobia; order Versatilivoradales; family Versatilivoraceae; genus VFZK01. The sequence continues at coordinate 7,801 of VFZK01000030.1, forward strand.
TCATTGGGAACGCCTCATCGATCGCCCGGCCGTTTTCGCCCCCCAGACAGATCCTGGATTCCCGCTTTTGCGGGAATGACGGAGCTTCGGCAATGCCGGCCACAACTCACCGCCAGCACGTTGGAACTTCTGAAATCGCACCTAAGCACTGCATCACAACGCAAGCCATTCCCGAACTGCTGTTTCGACCAGAGCCAGCTGCGAGGCGGAAAGAGCTCCCAGCTTTCGAATCCGCTTCGCATGCGGGACTGTTACAAGATTCTGGGTATCGAGAACTCCCGGATGGAGAAATCGAGTTTTGACCTTCGAAACGTGACGGGCGGGGACTCGTCGTATGCGCAACCAGCGTGGCGAGAGCTCGATCTTCATCCTGGACTGATGTGCTGATGACAAGGCAAGGTCTCACTTTCGCCACGTATCCGAGATCGACCAACCAAACCTCACCTCGCTGTGGGTTAGCCATTCGTAGACTCTCGTCTGTCTAGCTCCAGAAAAAGCTCCTCCGCATTGAGGACGAGTTCTTCATCCGAAAGAGGAAGGATTTCAAATTTTGCCGATCGTCGAAGAATCTCCCAAGCCAACTCTTTCTTCTCGGCTTCGGACAAGCCTTCAAACGTTAGAAGAAGTTCCCGTACTGTTGGGCTCACATCGAAACTCCCAGCCACTCAACGGTGAAAAAGGATCCACAAGCATGTCGCGTGGGAAACTGTAGCCAGTTTCGATGGCTCGTCATAGGCGTCAAACGACCAAAAGCCTACGCGGCGGCTGGCGAATCGGATGGCTACCGCCTCAGGAAAACAGCTCGCTCAGAAACTTTCCGTTGTTGGCAATTTTGATGGGTCGTCCGTTGGAATGAAACTCTTTGCCTGGGTCGATGCCCAAGGTCTTGTAAATCGTGACCGCCAGATCTTCAATGGACACGGGGTTGTCTTTCGGATCGGAAGCGGTTGGTGTTGTGCTCCCGATCACGACGCCTCCCTTCACCCCGGCGCCGGCCAGCGCAACCGAGAAAGACCGCGGCCAATGATCGCGCCCAGCCAGTGTGTTGATGCGAGGCGTGCGGCCGAATTCTGACAGCACCAAGACCAAGGTGTTCGCAATGAGTCCGCGGCCATCCAGATCGTCCAACAAGGCCGCGAAGGCTTGGTCGAATTCCGGGTTCACTTTCTTCATGCCAGGCTCATTATCCAGGTGCGTGTCATATCCTCCGTGGAAAACCGTCACGACTCGTACCCCCGACTCGACCAGCCGCCGGGCCAGCAACGCGCCCTGGCCCACCGTCGTTCTGCCGTAGGCTTCGCGGAGCTTCACATCTTCTTGCGAAACGTCGAAAGCCTTCTTGGCTGCGGGAGAGCTGACCAAGCCATAGGCTTGCTGATGAAACTCATCCATCCGGTCGAGGATGCCGGCCTGTTCCGCCTTCCGGAAACACGCGTCCAGCGCCCTGAGCAGCTCCGAGCGAGCCGTTGCCTGCTCCAGCTTCATTCCTAACGGGAGCGTCAGGTCGTGGACCGAATAGTTCTCGACCTTGGGATCGCCCGAATTGAAGGGCTCATATAACGACCCCAGAAAGCCGGCTCCGCCGGAGCGGCTCGTCGTGGGGATTGCCACGTAGGGTGGCAATCCGCCTTGCCAGCCCCATTCGTGAGCCACCACCGACCCCAGCGAGGGATGCACCAGGTCGTTGCGACGCTTGGTTCCGCTGATGACGTATTGCTGCGCGCTTTCGTGGATCGCATCGTCGGAGTACATGGATCGAATCAGCGCGAATTTCTTGAGCCGCGCCGCCGAGCGAGGCAGCAACTCGGTAAAGTGAACGCCAGGCACAGCGGTCGGAATTGTCTTGAAAGTGCCGCGGACGTCTGCCGGCGCTTCCGGTTTGGGATCCCAGGTGTCGATCTGGCTGTTCCCGCCGAGCTGGAAAAGCACGATGCAGTTCAGGTTGCGGCGCGACGCCCCAAGCAGCCGCTCCTGCCTCAACAGACCGGCCAGACCAACTCCTCCCAGTCCAACCATGCCGATCTGGATGAAGTCTCTCCTGCTCAAACAGCATTTCAACTCGTGCGCTGGGATCTTCATGGGAATCCCTCCTTGCATGCCTGGCGCCACAGAGAACGGTGCTAATGATTCGTGCGGAATTCCTCGGAATTCACCACGACCCAAAGCAAGTCGTCGAAAATCGCTTTCCTCCCTCTGCTTTCAGCGTACCCCGTTGCGACATACCGTTTGAGGCTCTGCTCTTCTTCCGGCGCTGGCTCCCGGCAATAGGCACTCAGAAAAAGGTGATCGATAATCTGGTCGTCGTTCTTCTGCTGCCGGATTAGTTTTCCGACGATGTTATCCTCATCCTGCACCTTCTTCAACACTGTGTCGCCGAACATCAGATGCAGAGCTTGGCTGAGGCTGGGCTCTTTGCGCCGTTCTTCCAGGCTCAGCCGCTCCGGGAAGCCGAACAGCTGCAGGAAGTAACCGGGATAATCTGGAAAAAGGACCTCCTGGGCACGCGTGCCTTTCGGATAGTAGGTAAAGTCTTGAGCAACGGCGGTTGTCTGCGACAAGCAGTCCAGCAGCGACTCGGCTGGAAGCATGCGGACGTTGTAATGCGTAAAGAAGTTGGGACGCTGCAGCCGATTGCGAGGATCCGGTTCCGAAGCAGCCTGGTAGGTTTTGGAATTCAGAATCGCCCGGTGCAGCGCCTTCAAACGGAACTGGTTGGCGACGAGATGCTGGGCCAGCTTGTCAAGCAAAGCCGGGTTCGAGGGCGGATTGCTGGTGCGAAAATCGTCGAAGGGTTCAACGATGCCTACGTTGAAATACTCCCGCCAGATGCGGTTCGCTATGGCTCGTGCGAAGAAGGGATTCTCTGGAGATGCCAGCCAGCGGGCGAGGTCGATGCGGTAGTCCCCCCGTTCGCGCACCGGGAAGGTTCGATCGAACGGAATGGCCGGCTTGACCGGCTGCTGAGTTTGTGGGTGCAGGGTTTTGCGCTCTGGATCCAGATACCAAACACGGCGGTAGGCTTCATAGCCGTGCTTCAGACGAATTTGGCCGAAGAAGGCGCTCAGATCGAAGAAATCGTTTTGCGTCAGGTTCTCCAGAGGATGGTTGTGACACTCGACGCATTCCATCCGAACACCCATGAAGAGCCGGCTCACGGTAGTCGTGACGTTGTTGGTTTTGGCGATATCCAGAACAATGTCGGACGAAGGCGCCCAGAAGGCGGCCGCCGGATTCAGCGTCTGGTCACCCAGGCTGGTGAGCAATTCCCGTGCAACCTCGTCGTACGGCCGGTCCTCACCGATAAACCGGGAAAGATACCGTCGGAAGGCTCCCTGCGTCCGGCTCTGGATGGGGGTTTGGTGATTCCGGAAGCTGTCTTCCAGCTTGGTCGTCCAGAACGCCGCGAACTCAGATCGTGCCAGCAACTCGTCGATCAGGCGGCTACGTTTGTCCCGGCGGGTGTCTTGCAAGAAGCGTTCGCGCTCCGCGAGAGTCGGCAGCAGGCCGATCGTGTCCAGGTAGACCCGGCGCAGGAACTCTTCATCGCTGCTGAGCCCGGCAGGAACCAGATTCAGAGTCCTTAGTTGGCCGAACACGGCCTGGTCGACGAAATTCGACGGCGGTTCGCCCGCCAGCCCTTTGTCTGGTGGGCCATCGATCACGCCCAGCCGGGCGACAGCCACTTTCCCATGCGCGCGCACCAGAACGTGGGTCAACCCCAGCCCGACGGCTTTCGAAACTCCCTCCAGAGTGACGGTCGCAACGGCTGGATCGCCGCTCTGATAGCGCACTTCACGGCTCATGTCGCGCGTGGTTCCATCCGACAAGCGGCCTACGACAGCCCAACGCTGGGTCTCGCCAACTCCAACCAGGAAGCGTTCTTTGGGAAAGATTTCGATGCCTGTAACCCTCGCTCCGTCGGCGTTGTACTTCGCTCCCTGCTTCAGCCACGCCAGCAAGGTCCGGTATTCGTGCGAATCGTTGGGAAGCACCTGCCCGCCCCCGTGGGGAATGGAAGCGGAAGGCTTCAGAAGGATGAGGCTTTGCTCCGGATCCGCCAGATTGACGCGGCGCCCTTCCTTGGCCTTCACGATCATTCGGAAGTCTGCCTCGGGGTCATAGCCGAACAGCGACAGTTTGAAGCCATTCTGTCCGGCAATGGCGCCGTGGCAGGAGGGGCTGTTGCAACTCTTCTGCGTGAATATCGAGAGCAAGTCTTGGCTGAAGTTGACACTCACCTCAGAAGGATTCGCTGCCACGCGCACTGCAACCAGCGCCGACTTGCCCTGCAGTTGCGCCTCGACGACAGCCTCCCCTGGAGAAACCCCACGCACCGAGCCATCCTCGCTTACCTGCGCAACTCGCGGTGACAGAGACCGGTACCGGCATTCGAGGCTTCTGTCGCGCGCTGTGCCATCTTCATAGAATCCGGTTACCACCAGGCGCTGTGAAGCCCCGGGATTCGACAGGCGCACTTCCGCCGGCTCCGCGATAAGGCGCTGAAGCAGCGAGCCACTCGATGTTCCTGCTTCAAGCTTGGGCAGCGCTTGTTGCGACGAGCTTCCTGCGGCTGGCGTTGTCGCCACCACCAGAAACCCTAGCGAACAAAGCAGAAAGCCTATGGCCGAGATGGACTTGTGCATCGGATACTGGAAAACCCTCAGGCCTGTGGGCAAGACTATAGTCCAGGGTGGAGCGCTTTGCTCCACCCTGGCTATATGGCTAGCACCCCTCCAGCTTGCCCCAGAGTCTTCTGTTGCGACATAGGCAAGATGCTTATGCCAGGTGACCGTAGCGCAGATCCCGCTTTTTCGGCGGGTCTGCGGCAGTAAAACCAGCGAGTCGCCATTGCCGAGGTTCATTAGCCCGCTGCCTCGGAGCCCCTTTGATGCTCGCTTGCCCGTTCGTTCTCAACCGCGGCCTGTGCCGACCAAACTCCAGCACTCAGTGCCCTTCCTGCTTTGGAACCACCGAAACCACGAATGGCCGGGAAGAGACTTTGTAGGGGCCTTGCACCGCCTCGACATAGACGTCGGCGATTGGCTTCGCGGGCAACTGGATACTGGCTCGAAGCCGGATGCTCACTTCGCCACTGGCAGAACAGCTTGGCTCGTAGCTCAAACCTTCAGGAACATTCAGCAGCTGAATGGAAGGCTGCTGGCCTTCGACTTTCCGGAGCCTGTTGCTCAGATCGATGACGCTGGATCCTCCCTGGGCGATCTGAATTCTCTCCTGCTTGAGTTCGAGAGTAACGACCTTGTGGTCAACCACCGTCAGTGCCGTGCCGGCAGCTGGCCGATGGAAGTAGTTGTATGCTCCCATCAATCCACCAATGGTTTCGAAGGCTCGCGCCTCGGTCCGGAGGTGTTCTCGTCCCACCACCTCTCCCATCACACGAAAAGGATAGTTCCCAGGCGCGATGGACTCTGGGACGCGCAGCGTCAGCACACGCTCCGGGACCGCCATCGTAACCCCATCCCCGCCGGGCTCGGTCATTTCGTCAGCGCGAAATCGCAGCGGCCCAGCGCTAATTCCCTCGGGCAGGCCTTCCACCCATACTCGAACCTCACCCTCCATCGAAGCTCCTGCGGGCGGCGCTAGTGCTTTAGCCGCCGGGTCGTCCGGATGCGTCTTCGGTGGCATGCGAATGAAGCTGACGAGCAACTTGGCTTCGCTGCCTCTGACCGCCGTGAAGTTGGAAAGGGATACTGAGCGGAGCCCGAATTGCGGCGAGACGATCAGGCGAAAGCCGGGCTCTTCGGAGCGAACATGAAGGCGGTAACGGTAGTCTGCCCCTCCTCGGCCGAGCCGGTCAAAAACCGAAATCCGCAGCTGTCTGTCCCGGTCAGGCACGTAGTAAAGATTGCTATCGGCGCTGCCCATGAAGAACCCGCGGCCCGCGATGAGGTCGTCGCTTTCGGCCAACAGGCCGCCGTTTTCGGCAAACAGCCGCAACACCGTGTCAGTGCGGGGCGCCAGGAGTTGGGAGGCCAGCGTGAACAGTTGCAGCGGCACGCCTTTCTTGACCGCAATGAGGTAGTTGTCGATATCCTGAATAAGCTCCGAGACGTTACGCTGGTCAAGGTGACCTTCAACCACGAGAGCTTGACCGTCGAAGCGCAGTTTTTGCGGGGACGTCGAGGCATCGTTGGGCTCGACTTCCGGAACCTCATCGGCCTGGCCGACTTCAAATAACACCGGGTCGGAGACGCCGCTCTTGGTTTCAACGACTATCGACCACGCTCCTAAAGGTTCGTTGGGGACCGGCACCTCCAACTCGATGGCGCCAGGAAGCGCCTGCAAGATTTTGGCTTCGACCCGGGGAGCCTTTGCGAATACCGGGTCGTCCTCCTCGAATCGAACTGGCATCGTCCAGGGAATGGTCAAGGTGAAATACTCCGCGCGCCGCGTGGGATAGAGAAATACGCGCTCCAGGCCATCGAACGAAACGCCTGCCAGCCGCACTTTGACGCGGCTTCTGGCCCTGGCACCCAGCCGGGATAGGTGCACAATCTGCGGCAGGCGGGAAATTCTGAGAACGTAGCCGCAGTTCTTGGTGAATTCCCAACCGCGGACGTTTCTAAAAACATCCACCTGGACGTAGTAAGTTCCTGCTTTGGCGAACGTGTAATCGATCGCGGAGTTTACGTCGAAATCCCCGCGATCGTCATTGAACGCCAGTTCTTTTCCACTCGCGTCGCGAAGATAGAGCTGGCTTTCGAAAGTCGAGCCGTATTGGGCAGCCCTGACTTCAAACCTCCAACGTTCGCCTGCTTTCACCTGGAAGGAATACGAATCGAGGTCGACCTTCTGCAGGCTGCCGTAGATCTCGGACGGGAGTGTAACCGGCTGGGACGTCTGGATGGACTCGTTCGGTTCGACTTCGTCGATGGTTGGCAACTGGCCGACAGTGAACATCAATGCATTGGTATAACCGTCGGCAGTCTTCGCACGAAACAGGTGCGGCCCGGGTGCGGCGCCCGCGGCGATGCGGACGACGCCTTCAATTTGCCCAGGGCCAGCCTTTCGAAGCTGGAATTCCAGATCGGCGCAGTCGAACTCGATCCCTTGGCTGTTCGAAAGCATGTCTCCGGCTAACGAGACGGTGACCTGCGAGCCGGCACGGCCACCCAGCGGCAAAATACGGTCCAGCCACGGAAGCCGAACACCCTGGTCGCCGGCAAGACCCACCAGAGCCAACAGCACAAACGACACCAGGAAATTCCACACTGCCATGCCCAGAGACCGGAGCCTGAAGCCCGCGACCGGTCCAAGGCGGGATCGCTGGGTGCCCGAAGCGGCAATCGAGAACAATGGGAAGTTTTCTGGCACGCTCTTTGAGCGCCAAACTCTCGTTGTGACACACGCGCCCGCTGGGCTGCCGGCCAGAGGCCGCGCGCTTGTCGAGCTCCATCACCAAGCCTCCCCAAAGAGAGCTCACGCCAGAATGTCGCGAATCAGTTCGCCGTGAATATCGGTCAGGCTCACGTCGCGTCCGCCAAACCGAAACGTCAGGCGCCGGTGGTCCAGGCCCAGCTGATGCAGAATCGTCGCATGAACGTCGTGGATGGCTGTCGGGCGCTCCACGGCCGCGTTGCCGAATTCATCGGTAGAGCCGAAGGCCAGCCCTCGTTTGAATCCGCCTCCGGCAATGAAGATCGAATAGCCATTGACATGGTGGTCGCGGCCAACCTCGTCGGTGATCTTCGGCGTATGCGGGGTGCGGCCCATCTCTCCAGCCCAGAGCACCACCGTGCTGTCGAGAAGCCCGCGCTGCTTCAGATCTTGGATCAACGCGGCGACACCCTGATCGGTAATCAGGGAGTTTTCTTCGTGGTACTTCTTGAGATTCGAGTGCTGGTCCCAGGGCGAGTTGTTCGGGTGGGTCAAGGGGCAAGTCACTTCAACGAAGCGAACGCCGGACTCCACCAGGCGCCGAGCGCGCAGGCATTGCAGCCCGTAGTACCGTTTGTACTCGTTCGGGCTGTCGAGTCCATAGAGTGTGCGAGTCGCCTCAGATTCACGGCTGACGTCAGCCAGGTCGGGAATCTCCCTCTGGAGTCGGAAAGCGGTTTCGTAGTTCCTGATCGCTCCGTCGATCGTCTCCTCTTTAGCTGTCGCAGCAAAAACCTGGTCCTGTTCCCGAATCAGCGCCAGTTTCCGCTGCTGTAGAGCGGAGGGATCCGCCGGCGCGATGTTGTCCATGGCGATGCCTTTGGCGCGCAGCATTGTCGCGGCATGGAAAGCCGGCAGGAACGCGCTTGAGAAGTTCTCGAATCCGCCATTAGGAATCCAATCGTTGTTCAGGACGACGTAGTTGGGCAGATTCTCGCGGCCCTTGCCGAGGCCATACGACACCCAGGAGCCGAAGCTGGGCGCCATGCCTGTCACCCGCCCGGTGTGCAACAGCAAGTTCTGTTGGCCGTGTAACGGCTGTTGTCCGACCATGGAACGAATGACGCACAATTCGTCCGCCACACGGGCTAGGTGCGGGAACAGGTCGCTGACCCAAAGACCGCTTTGGCCCTGTTGCTTGAACTGCCAGGGACTACCTAGCCAGACGCGGTCTGGCGTCGACTGGGAGCGGGTCGAAACTGCAGACTGCCCAATCTTCTGCCCTTGACGCTTGGCCAGCTCCGGCTTGGGATCGAACGTATCGACATGGCTGGGACCGCCGTCCATGAAAAAGAAGATCACGCTCTTGGCTCGCGGCGCTGCTGTCGAAGCATCGGCACTGCCCGCTCGGGACTCTTCGGCAAGCAACGCCGACAATGCCAGCAACCCAAATCCATTCGAAGCCTCGCGGAGCCACTGGCGGCGGGTGAGTGGCGGACAACCGAAAGGGTTGGCCCAGATCGGAACATTACCGGACATAGAGAAACTCCTTCGTGTTGAAGATGGCGTGCGCCACATCTCTCCACACGGCCACCGAGTTCATCATACCCGTGTGGGGCGCATAGCCGGTGGCGTTCTGGTGCAAGCTCGCAAAGTCCGAAACCGCCTTGCTCCAACGAAGGAGCTCCTGCGGGTTCGGATCGCGGCTGAAGGCGCTACGAAACATGACGGCCAGTCGTTGCCGTGGTGAAGTATGCCTCGCCGAGAAATGCGAGGCGCCGATCAACTGGCGAGCCCAATATTCGGCCTGGCTGAGCACGAAGGGATCGTTCAGCAAGGCCAGAGCCTGAGCAGGCACATTGGTAACGTCCCGGCGGCCCGTGGGAATCTTAGGCGCCGGTTGATTGAAGGTTGCCAGCAGCTTGGCTTGCTCCATGATCGTCATCTTTGTGTAGATGGAGCGCCGGCCTTCACCGTCAAGAGGTCCAGAAAACAGGCGTTTCTGGGGATCCTCCTTGGACCGCGGTGGGTTGATAGGCTGGCCGTACATTCGGCAGTCAAGCCGGGTCGAAACGGCCAGGATCGCATCGCGGACCGATTCAGCCTCCAGACGGCGCAGCGGGAAGTGATGGAGCAAACGGTTCAGAGGATCGACTTCCCTTCCCCGCGCGCTGGATAGGCCCGATTGCTGGAACGTTTCACTGAGAGCCAGAGAGCGCACCAGCTGCTTGACCGACCAGCCAGTACGAACGAATCGGTCCGCCAGATGGTCGAGCAGTTCGGGATGCGAGGGCCGGTCGCCAATGTGGCCGAAGTCGTCGGTCGTGGAAACGATGCCGGTGCCGAATACCCAATGCCACACACGGTTGACAAAGACCCGCGCCGTTAAAGGATTCTTCGGGCTGGCCACCAGCTCGGCAAGTTCCAGCCTTCCGCTTCCCGCCACCTTGAAGCCCTGATGGCTGTCGCTCAAAACCATGACATGGCCTCTGGGAACGGCATCCCCCAGGTCGTCGTAACTTCCCCGAACATTGAGGGCCACATCGTAGCCCGGATCGAAATCGGCCATGCCCATCACGGTCTGCGGCGCCGCCAGCTGCTCTTCGGCATCTCGATAAGCGGCAACCAGCTCGGCCAGCGCCGGACGGGCGTCCATCCGGTTGGGAAGGAGGTCCCGCTCCAGCAACCAATTGATCACCTGGATTTCGTCCTGGCCGGCACGGCCGTCAGCCCAAGCCGCCACAACGCCGGCGAACCAGCGCCCGTAGCGCTCCGACAAGCTGGCGGTCGAATCGCCGGCGAAGAGCCTCACAAAGCGCGCCAGCTCGTCTGCGGGCGATGCCTCCCCGTCGTGAGCCACGGCTCGCGTGATTCCAAACCAGCTTCGCGGGTCGCGAGCTTGCTCTTCCGTGCATTCGCCTCCAAGGCCCACGCGAGGCGGGAAGTTGGGATTCGACGTCTTGGTCGCCAGTTCGACCCAAGTTCGGAACTCCGCGTCCTCCTTGTCCGTCAGTTCCTGCCCGAACCCTCCCTTGGCGATGATCGCCGCTGGCGTGGGTGACATCGTTGTCCAGCGCGGCTGGCTATCTTTCATGTAGGTTTGGCGCTCGGTGAGGAAAGCGTTGCTCACCACCAGCCGGTGAGCCGCAAAATCGCCGCCAGCTGCCTGGAAACTGATCCGGCCTCGGCCTGTATGGTCGAGGTAAGGACTCCTTACGGCGCCGTTGAGTTTTGGAGAGAGTGTGTTTGTGTATAGCCCGCCAGCCAGCACCAGGCTGACCGCATTCGACCCACTCAACGCAACTGTGAAGTCGCCGACGGCGACGGGCCCATCTCGGAAGCCGACCCCTTCAACCGACCATCCCGGAGGAACACCACGACTGAAGTCCGCCACGGTCGTGAAATCCCGGGCGTTGGCTGCAGTGCGTTCGCGGCTCAATCGTTCATATTCTTCTGCCACGTTGTTCCAGGACGCCCCAGATCGGAACGTCTGCCACGGGTAGAGAACCTCTTCGACAGCCAGCTTCTTGCCAGCATCGATCGTCACCGCCCTCTTCCAGGCTGCCAGTCTCCCTGGGTCCAAGCTTTGGGCAAGCTGTGCTGCCTCGGAACTCTGGTCAAGCGCAGCCTGGGCAGCCTGCAAGTAGCTAGTAAATCGCTGGGCCTCATCGAGCCAAAGCCGGCCGATCTCAGTCCGCAGGTTCGTTTTCAGCGACCGCAGCTGGCCAAGAACCGTCGCGTTTCGCGTACCCGTATCCAGAGTTCGGGAAACCCAACGCGAACTCATCAGCACGCCAGCCAAGGCGTAGTAGTCGCGCTGTGAGATGGCGTCGAGCTTGTGTTCGTGGCAACGAGCGCAGGCGACCGTCATCCCTTGAAACGCTTTCGAGAAGGCATCGATCTTGTTGTTCAACATCTCCTGATGGACGCCGTTGACGTCCAGGCTATCGCCGTGGCGCTTCTCGCCAAACTGAAACGACATCGGACCGATGATCGACTCGTTGATCTGCTCCTCACCGTTGATGCGCGGCTGCGGCAACAGGTCGCCGGCAATCTGCTCGCGCACCAGCTGGTCAAAAGACACGTCCTGGTTGAAGGCACGAATCAAGTAGTCGCGATACCGCCAGGCTCCTTTGGCAGCGATGTCCCACTCATAACCGTAGGTGTCGGTATAGCGCACCACGTCCATCCAGTGCCGCGCCCAGTGCTCGCCGAAGTGTGGCGACGCGAGAAAGCGATCGACCGCCCTGGCGTACGCTTTTGGCGAAGGATCATTGACGAAGGCGGCCACTTCTCCCGGCGTCGGCGGCAGGCCGGTGAGGACGAAACTGAGCCGGCGCAGAAGCGTGGCACGGTCGGCCTTCGGTGCAGGACTCAAGCCGTTCTTCTCCAGCCGCGCCAGGATGAAGCGGTCCACGGCCTGGCTCGACCAAGCCATCCGCTTGACTGCGGGAATGCGTGGACGCACGACCGGCTGGAGGCTCCACCAACGACGACGGTCGCTGAACACGTCTGCCCAGGGCTTTTCGGCGGGCTTCTTGGCCGCAGCCGGCGTGTCGCGTGGATCGGGCGCACCCATCCGAACCCACTGCTCAAAGGAGGAAACGATCTCGGCGGAAAGCTTCTCGCCACTGAGCGGCATTGGCACGCCCGGCGGCTCGTGGCGCAGAGCGCGGATGAGCAGGCTCTTGTCCGGATCGCCTGGCACGACGGCAGGCCCCAGCATTCCGCCTTTCTGCCAGCCCCCGCGAAAGTCGAGCCGCAGCCCGGCCTGTGCCAGCTCGCCAGAGTGGCAATTCAGGCAGTGTTCTGCCAAGGCAGGCCGGATCTTGCTCTCGAAGAACTCTAATCCAGAGCGGGTCGAGTCGGCTTGCAGCAGAGAAGGTGAGATCAGGAAGAAAAGCAGCGGCACCCAAACGGCTCTCATAGAGAACACCTCTTTCGCCCGGGGCATCTTTTCGACTCACCGCCCGACAACGTCGACCGATGCCCGCAGCCATAGGTTTCCATCAGACAAATGTCGTTCCGCCGTCCTCCTAAGCCCATCGCGCTCTCATATCGCCTTGCGGAGCCGAAGGACTCACAACCTCGGTGCCGAACAGGGCTATCGATCGAGACCCTCACGGAACTGGTGAAACCGGTGACCCCTTGGGAGCCTGCAGCCATAGTAGAAAACCCACCTGTTGCTTGCAATACATTTGTTGACTTGCAAGAACCAGGGAGGAGAGCCCAAAAGCCTCGCCAAATCGAGGTGAAGACGCACTCAAGCCATTTCCGTGGCTTCGTGCTCAAGGAACCGTCGGTACCGGAAAAAACAAGGCGGGAAAAGAGCAACGCGGGTGTGGGCCAGCGAAAAAGGGATCGTTGCTCTTGAAGCCGAATCCTTCCAGCTCGCAGTTTTCGTCGTGCGCGTTTGCAGCGCGCCACGCCAGAACACCGGTGGCACGTTGCATCTATGTTCATACGGCTGACATCGGTAGGCGGCAGGGTTTTTGGAAACACTGACGTGCCTTTTCACCAACGTCCGAACTCAGCACCCAAAGGCGAGTTTTGAGTCGTTCCAAAATAGACAGCACGCTTGTCGTGAAACGGGCCAGGACTTTCCCTGAAGCTGGCTGGTGGGACCGTACTGCGTCTCCAACCTGGGCCCAAGCCGGCCAGCACAAACGCCGGACACCCGCGGCTATGTCAACCCGTGCAGCGACTTGCAAACTGTCCCGACTCGTGTAACCCCGTTCGTTGGCTTAACCCGGCACCGTCGAGGCGGAACGTAGAGAGTGCTCGGATTCAGCTGCAGATTCGAATCTGCGACAAGTTCGTCCCGATTCGATTTCTTCGCCGCTTCAGAGATACTTCTATGAGTGAGCGCTCATCCGCTTGGCCGCCGCATCCTGCGAAATGGGTGCACTCACTCCGGGGCGTCTTTGAAACAACAGGCTTAAGCTCCCAAAGAGCGATCCGACGATAACCGTGAAGGCAATCCACAAACACAGCTGCGGGATAACCCCAATCACGATCCACTTGGCAAGAAGTCCCATTTCCGGAAAACCCGGAGGGCCGAGCTCATAATGCGTACCCCAGTTTGCCGACATCGCAACCAACATCACGATGGCGACAGGGACGCGTGCTGCCAAACCATAGTAGATTGCAACCCTTCCCAGCTCTGGCCAGCCGCGATACGCAATCCAGAGCGGCAGAAACGCGGCCAGATCGGTCAACACAACCGTAGCAACAATCGACGGCGACAACTGAAAGATCGCAAAGCCGGCGGCCACGGCGACTGCGATCGCAGCGAGCGGCAAGCCAATAGCGCGCCCACGGCTGCTGGGGCCGTAGCCTGCCTGGTTCAAGAGCATCGCGAAGTAGACGCCGAAGACGGGCACCAACCAAACGATGCCCACCAAGGCGCCTGCACCGCCTGCTTCGCGGCTAAACAACTTCGGCGACCAATGTAGAAGCTCGCCGACAAGGCGCAGCAGCGTGACGGCGAGCGTGATTACGGCTGGAACGGCAATGAGTCGCCGAATCGAAACTCGGCCGAAAGGTTCTGCCATAGGAGTTCCTCCTGTGTTTTGGGGTTCCTCGGTTTCGAGTTCTGGGTGCCGGGCATTATACTCGGTTTCGGCATCATCGAGGGATTCGAGTACAGCCACGCCAGGGTCCCGTCGAAGTCGTGAGCCCTCCCTGACGGTCGGGCTACTGAATGGCCGCGTGGAGCAAATCAGTAGCCCGCGCGTTAGCAAGGGCTCGACCTCGACTCAAGGACTTTCGAGACTTTGACGGGACCCTGGCAGCCACGCCGGTTTCTGCCTGGCCTTGTCGGCTTTGAACTTCATGAATCATTCTCCTAACGTCTGCGCCTGACTCCGCCTTTCGCCTTTGCCTTCGCGAGACCCTCTTTGACCGTGAACTTCACGATTCTTCCAATCAGGTCAAACGGGACGGGCTTGTCGAGCGGAAACCTGACGGTCCCTTTTCCTCCTGCATATCCCGAGAGCTCTTTTCTAAAAGCCTCAGCACCCCGTGGCGCTGGGTAGAGCCCGATATGCTTCTTGTAGGCAGCGAAATAGATCAGGTAGCAGCCATCCTGAGTGAAACACGGTATTTGATAGCTGATTTCACTAGTGTCCAACTATAAGTTGAATAGGTTCAGTTGTTTGCTCATAGGCCGCTGAGCAGGTGCGGGCTCAATCTCTGAAAGTACCTGTAAAATCAGCCTTCTTTCGAACAAAGTCAGACTCAGAA
>VFZK01000031.1 GCA_016871215.1 Acidimicrobiia bacterium
TCGAATCCATCGTGGCAAAACTCTCGCGGTGTCGTCAGACTCTTGAGCAAATTCAGCCCGGTTGTACTCAACCCAGAACCAGAAAACCTCAAAACCAACTGTCCATCTAATTCTTGGACACTACACTAGCAGGAGGTCATCCGCTCTCATTGGTCTTGTGCCCAGAACCTCTTCGATTTGTCTGGATCTTTCTAATCCCCTCACGATTCCTAAGAAAATTTATTCAGAACACGCCAGGCCGGTGTCTCGAAGAGTGCTAGAATCCGGCCTACTTTTTTGCAGCTTGGAGTTTGGAGGGTATGGGCTTGCTAACTCTGGAATCGGTGAGGCGCAGGACGTTCCTCAAGACCGCCAGCTCGTATGGTCTTCCCTTATTTCCCGCGAACTACCGAAGCTCACGGTTTCTGACGAACTGCGAGATTGAAGTCTCTCCACACACCATCACGCTGCGTCATCTGCCGCCCGCCTTCGATGGGTTTCGGATCGTTCATCTGACCGACATCCACCACAGCAAGTATGTCTCGTTCAACGCTGTCTACCGGATGATTGCACTCGCCAATCGCCAGCGCCCTGACCTTGTGTTCCTGACAGGCGACTATGTGACCTGGTCCAAGAAGTACATCACTCCGGTCGCAGAAGCATTGAGGCACTTGAAGGCTCGCTACGGCGTGTTCGGAGTGCTGGGAAACCACGACATGCGTGTCGGTGCGGAGGATGTGACCCAGGCCCTTCGATGGGCCGGAATCGAGATGCTACGCAACGCTTCCGCCCAGATTCAGCGCTTTGGGCAAACATTGTGGGTGACCGGCGTCGACGAATACAGCTATGGCCAAAGCGATCTGGCGCTGGCTCTGAAGGGCCTGCCACCATCGGCGCCGAGAATACTTCTGGCCCACAATCCCGAAATCATCGCCGAAGCAACCGAGCATCAGGTGGATTTCGTCGCTGCCGGGCATACCCACGGGGGCCAGGTGAAGTTGCCAGGTCTCAGATCGCTGAACAGTCTTACCCAGCCTACTCAGGAATTTCTGGAAGGCTTCGTCAGTTCGGGCCGGACTCAGATGTATATTAGCCGTGGCCTGGGCAAGGTCATCGTTCCGCTGAGAGTCAAGTGCCCAGCTGAGATTCCTGTCTATACCTTTAAGGCCGTCAAACACAGAACTCATCCAACCGCTTAAACCACAGGGCCGCCGTGCCCAGCTGAGGCTACTCTCGACGAGGCCGCCCGTTCGATCCGGCCAGCTTGACTGCGTTTTGCCTCTCTGCCAAGCGGGGAGCTAGCTCAGCCAGACATTCGATGAGTTCCTTCAGTCGCGCGTCTTCCGATGGTGCTTCAAGCAGTCGCTGCCGGATTGAGTTGTCGAGCTGAAGTGTGGAGGCTAGGCGAAAGGCCAGTCCTGGAGTGGTGGAGCCACGCTCAAGTTCCTTCCCGCCGTCTACCCCGGAGAGTTTGCACGCCTGTTCAAACAGGTCGAACGCCTGCGTCACATGGACCTCAGAGGGTTCCCGATCCGTGGGCAAATCGAACAGCAAGTCCACGCTGGCTCGTAGACAGGGCTCCGAGTCGTCGAAGAACACGACCTGAAACCGGTCGCGGCCCTGTGCAACGAGATCAATCCGACCGTCGGCATACCGCCTGATCACTTGACTGATCACGGCAGTACAGCCGACCCGCTCGACACTTCCGTCGTGGGCGTAGATGACGCCGAATGGGGTATTGTTCTGTAAACACTGGCGGATCATATCTTTATACCGCTCCTCGAAGATGTGCAATGGCAGCAACATCTGGGGAAAAAGAACGATATCCAGGGGGAACAATGGGAAGTGGTCCGTCATGGCCGGCCTTTTTGGGTGGCAAGCGCCGACGAATATTCTGTCACGGAATGGCAAGGTCGACGAGACAAAAGCGAGCGTTTCCCCCGAGGTGCACGGTTGGACTGTCGTCGGATTTGGTGAGAAACGGGGAGCCGGTCTAAACCTCCTGGGGAGCCGCGGTCCCGGCGAGTTCCTGCTATGAAACAGCTCGAGGCGAGCACCGACTCAGTTCCTGTCGGTCTTGATTTTTTCATGGTTCCGTCGGAAATGGGCGAGCCGTTCAACCTCGATTTGGGGCAGCTCACTGAAATCTTGTTGGGCTTGCTTCCCTCATTTCAGTAGATTACCCGCGCCCGCAAGAGCGCCATCGCTCGCACCGCTTAGCCATGCGATCCTTGGGTCTAAGCTCTTGAAATAACATAGGATTATTCGAGATGGACCGCAGGGTACCGGTCGGTGTTCGTCCCGTGCCCAGCGCTATTTTCGCGCTTGCGGGGGAATGCAGAGAACTGAGTCTAACCTTCCTACGGCAGCCAGAGCATTCCATATCGACGTATGGCTCCGGGCGGGTCCGGAACAGTCTGACAAAGAGGAGAACGAACGCCATGTCGAGAAAGACAGGCAGACGCCTAATGAAGTATGTCGACACCGCTATTTGCAGGACGGCGGGCGTTGCCTTTGACTCCATCCAATTCTTCAACAAGTACCGCCCAAATCCGGCGTTTACCCCCAAATGGTCCGACAAGCCGCTGTTGAAGTCGTGGGAAAAATCCAAGCCCACGCTGGGGTTTCCACGCACTACTGACTCGCTGTGCCCTACCTGCGTGCGGGAGGCTCGCGAGAAGATCATCAACGGCGAAGAAGACTACCGAGTACTGATGACCGATCGAGTCGGCGAGATCAAGGCGCAAATCGTGGAGCGCAACGGGGAAGTCTGGATGATCAAGGATTGTCCGCAACACGGCAGGTTCGAGGACATCATGGCCAAGGACGTGAAGTTCCTCGAGTGGATCGAAGGCAACTTTCCTGGCCGTGACATTCGGGCTCACAATGATGAGCGGCTGCACCATCATGGAAGCAGCACGGTCAAATACGGCCGCGGTTCGGTGCTTACGGTCGATCTAACCAATCGCTGTAACATGATGTGCGATCCGTGCTTCATGGACGCCAACCAAGTTGGCTATGTTCATGAGTTGAGTTGGGAAGAGATCCAGGAGATTATGCGAAACGCCCTGGAAATCAAGCCGCGACGGCAGATGTCCATTCAATTCTCAGGTGGCGAACCGACTATTTCACCTTACTTCCTGAAAGCGGTGCGCTATGCACGCGAGCTGGGCTACAACAGCGTCCAGGCCGCGACGAACGGCATTGAATTCGCTAAAAGCAAAGAATTCGCACGCCAAGCGGCAGAGGCTGGGCTACGCTACGCCTATCTCCAGTTCGATGGTATTGGTAACGACGCCAACAGCCACCGCCAGATTGGCAACTTGTTTGACGTCAAGCTTCGGGCGATCAATAACATGCACGACGCTGGCATCGAGATCGTGCTGGTAACAACCCTTGTAAACGGCGTGAACAACGATCAGGTAGGTCCCATCGTCAAGTTCGCCCAGGAGAATCCCAAAAAGATCGCGTTCATTGCCTTCCAGCCCGTGTCGTTCACTGGACGCGACGAAGAGATTACTCCAGAGCGGCGTCTTCGCCAGCGCTACACGCTTTCGCACATGGCGAGCGACGTGAAAGCGCAAGCAGGCATCACCGAGCCCACCCGCGACTGGTTCCCAATTTCATTGATGGGTGCGTTCGCTGATTTCGCTGACTTGGTTCACGGTCCTGATCGGGAATGGGGATCGTTCAGCTGCGGTTGCCATCCTAATTGTGGTGTGGGCACGGCCATCATGATCCACAAGGAAACCAAGGAAATGGCGCCGGTACCCCAGTTCATTGACGTTCCGGGCTTGGTGAAGGATCTCCAGAAAGTGACAGACGCCGCTCGAAACCGTGTGTTTTCGGGCGCTATGATGGGTCTGGCGCTACTAAAAAACTACAAACCCTTTGCGGCGCCGAGCCAGTTGTCGGTGTTCGATATTCTGAAGAAGTTCGACAAGACCTGGGGAGTCACCGATAGGTACTATGGCAAGTCGACGCCAGATCGGACGATGGCAGACATCCAGAAGCGGCGTGAGGATCCTTGGAACTTCCTCTTCATTGCAGGGATGTGGTTCCAGGATCTGTTCAACTACGATTTCCGGCGCACGGAAATGTGTATTATCCCCTATGCGACCCAAGAGGGTGAGATTTCCTTCTGCGCCTACAACACCGGCGTCGGCTGGCGGCAGATCATCGAGAACATGTACAAAAATGCCACAGTGGCCGAATGGTACAGAAAGCATGGGAAGCACGAGGTGTTCGCCAAAGGAAAGCATGTGAATCTCGAGAGCTACGAGCACTCGCTTAAGATCGATCCGGTCGATGCCGCGCGCGTCCGCCCGCGCAGCCAGGAACCCATGACGGCTGCCGAAGAAGAGCGGATGCGGAAGAAGGCTTTGCGCGAAGCCGCCGAAGTGCGGGCGATCTACGAAGAGCTTGTGCTGAAGAAGAAGCAGCCAGAACTCGTCCAAATCGGACAGTCGGTTAAGTAACTGATGCGCTGCGATAGAAGCCGATCGTACGGGCCGTCGAACTGGGCGGCCCTTTTTTGTTGGGCCTCGTTTCTGGTCGCGCAGGCCACTGCGGCAAGGTTGGGAAGCATTGGGAGCGTGCATGCATGATTGCCGTGGAACAGAATGTTTTTCACGAATTTCTGACAAAGCACAGTGAGACACAGTGGGCTGAAGTTATCGAGCGCCTCCTTCACTCGATTCATCCCGTCGACCAGAGCGCGACTCAGATCTGGTTCTCTTTCTGGCCGCTTAGGCTGGCACGCGCACTTCAGGCGTCAACTGACCAAGCTCAGACGGCTAAGGACCTCCAGCTCGATGGCGCCTACCGGCTCGACCAGCAAGTGGATGCCTCAGTCGAGTACTTCATCGGATCGCGATTTTGGGGCGGCGTGAAACAGGCGATCCTCCATCGGGCCGAGTCGATGACCCGCGCTACCGGCGCCGGTCTGGAAGAACAGATTCGCGGTCTTGCCAACAAGATTGCGAAAGAGAAAAGCACCGAACCGCGCTTTGTGCTGGGCATTACGGCCGTTGGCGTCATGGTTTTTCAGCAGATCGGCGTTCGTGCCTTTTCCGCGACAGCCCAGAGCTCTTATCAGATCAAGAACTACCAATCGCCCGATCGGCTGCTGAGGTTGCGCCAAGGCACGCAGAGCGGATGGCGCGCGCTGTTTCGTTCGAAGAAATTCAAGGTCACTTTCGACGAAAGCCAGCAGGATGGGTCGTTCCAAATTCTTGAGGGCCAGGATATTTCAATGGCCTCAGGCCAGGATAGTCGCGACTTCACCGGACAGGATCCCCGCCGCATCGCGGGTCCGGTGCCGGCACAGTGTCGGAGCGGCGCGTGTGGCTATTGCTGGATTGGAGTTCTTGGCGGGTTGGAAAGCCTGTCGAGCGTGACAGATTTTGAAAAGAGGCGGTTGCGGCACTTTGGCTATTTGCCGGCGGAAGGAGAAGCGGACGCACATCCTCACATTCGTTTGGCGTGCCAGGCAAAATGCTACGGCGACGTCTCGATCGTGATTCCTCCATGGAACGGGGTGTTGGGCGGAGCCGGTGAATCGCAGGGCTAGCCGCCGCGAGTTATGGCACGTTGACGAGGAAGTGCACGAAACGCTGTTGATTGTTGCTCTGGGGCGGTTACAATTTTCTGGAATTGAAAAGTGGCAGTTATGGCTTAGGAGCTAACCTATGTTGACGCTAACTGAAAAGGCGCAAGGCAAGGTGAAGGAGATTCTCGACTCGCAGACCGAACAGTTTGTCGGACTCCGGGTGCAGGTCGTTGGTGGAGGCTGCTCTGGCTTTCAGTATCACATGGGGTTCGAGAAGCAGGAGAATAGCGGCGATGAAGTGCTGGAAATGAGCGGCTTCAAGGTCTTCGTCGACCGGGGAAGCTCCATGTATCTGGAAGGCACCGAGATCGATTGGGTAGAAGCCCTGACCGGCTCAGGTTTCAAGTTCAACAACCCCAACGTCAAGAGCACGTGCGGCTGCGGCGAGTCGTTCCAGGCATAAGCCACCTCGTGGTCGTCACACTGACTGAGGCCAACTCCCATCCGGAGAGTTGGCCCTTTTTGTCTCCGTGAATCTCTGATGGATCGACGACTAGCTCCAGGCGGGCAAGCATGACTCAGGCACCTAGGCATCATGGGCAGTTGCTGGATTTGGTGCACCGTCCTGCCAGGGACCTCCGCATTTCTGTTACCGACCGGTGCAATCTGCGCTGCAGCTATTGCATGCCGTTCGACCACTACGTGTGGATTGACAAGAAGGAGATCCTCACTTTCGAAGAGATCGCGCGGCTGGCCAGGCTTTTCATCGATCTTGGTGTCGGCGCGATTCGCCTCACGGGTGGCGAACCGCTGGTTCGCGCAAACCTCGACGTGCTCGTCGCACAGGTCGCGGGCCTGCCAGGCCTAAACGACTTGAGCCTCACGACCAACGGTGTCTTTTTGGCAGAGACCGTCGACGCGCTGGCTGCCGCTGGGCTCAAGCGAATCAACGTGAGTCTCGATACTCTCGACCCCAATCGTTTCCGGCAGATCACAAAACGCGGCGACTTGGAGAAGGTCTTAAGCGGGCTCTTTGCAGCCAAGCGGGCCGGGCTTCATCCCATCAAGATTAATGCGGTGATCGAACGGGGAGTGAACGATGGCGATATTCTCGATCTTGTCGAGTTCTCGCGAGCACATGGTTTCGCGATGCGGTTTATCGAGTTCATGGATGTCGGCAACTCCAATAACTGGAAGTCCGAGCGCATGGTGAGCAAGGCGGACATCCTGGCAGTTATTCACGCGCGGTTCCCGCTGCGCGAAGTCGGCAGAGCGCAAGGCACCGCACCGTCGGTGGACTATGAATTCGCAGACGGCCAGGGCGACATCGGAGTGATCGCGTCGGTGACGGAGCCGTTCTGCTCGAACTGCACGCGTGCGCGGCTCACAGCCGACGGAAAGCTGGTCACCTGCCTGTTCTCCGAAACAGGGCACGACCTGAAATCTTGGCTGCGGCGCGGGGCGGCGGACGAGGATCTCAGACAGTTCATCAGAGGCGTCTGGTCGAACCGTAATGATCGCTATTCCGAGGAGCGTCTCGAAGCTCTTTACTCCATCGAGGGATACCAGAGCCGAGATCGTAAGAAGATCGAAATGATCAGCCTGGGGGGGTAGGAAACGGCGATGTTGGTGTCATCACCCCAAGGCAGCGAGAGCGAGAGAATGGTGAGCGTTCCGCTCTATCTCTTCGCGGAACCACCGAAGACCTTCTCGCACCACATCCGAGCCGGGCGCTTGTTTTTGCGCGCTGACCGCGTTACCTTGGTTTCCTGCATCCACTCCGTCTCCTCCACCAACACCCCGTCGAACGGTATCTGGTTCAGATAGCCGTGGCTACAGGCATTCGCGTATTGTCAAGCTGCCACCAAACCTGCTGCTCGCTCTACAAACCCTCATCTGCCCTGACCACCACAAGCCGTTTGACGAGGACTTCTCCTTGACCACAACTCTGGCGGACTGGCGGTTGTGGCATACACGCCGTTAGCTCCTGGACCTGCTTCCAACCGCTCTTTGAGCTGCTTGCCAACCTCAACACTTTCCCACCATCTTATCGATCACGTGGTTCTGAAACTGATGAATCGTGTCTTCGAAGCGAAAACACATGCGCCCGCCTTGATAAGCGCGGTTGGCCAATCCGCGCTGCACACTTTCGACAATCCGGATGTCTTCGATGTTGACCTCGTCCCAGAAACGATACACAGGCTCGATCAGCTCGGCGAAGTTCGGCATCCCGATGGTATCGGGATGGCAGAAGTAGTCGTAACGCTCGATGGTTCGTCGAGGACCGGCGGGATTCAAAGCCATGATGATCATGTAGTCCGGCAGCAGGCTGATCGAAACATTGGGAAACAGCCACACCCAGCGAGCGCTTTGATTCTCCTCCTCATCCAGCCGGGGCATATGGCGGAGTTCTCGGTCGATCGGCACGTTCGGATCTTTGTCGAGGGGACGCGTCGTCATCCCGTAATACATTCCCGGCCCTTGAAAGGGGTAGTGATTGCGAAGGTGGGAAACAAGATTCAGCGATGGATGGACGGTCGGCAAGTGGTAGTATTCCATGTAGTTCTCAGCCACCAGCTTCCAATTGGCATCAATTTCATAGAACACGCTCTTGACCAGTTGCAGTTCCTCGAGAGGATAGTTTGTCAGGCGTTCGGCCAAATCACCGAGCTGATCCGAGAGCGGTGCGGATGCTGGGTCCAGGTTGATGAAAACGAAGCAGGCCCATACGCCAACCTTCACCGGAAGCAGTCCATACTCGGCCTTGTCAAATTCTTTCGCGCGCGATGCGTCATAGATTGAGAGCAATTCGGGCGTCGTCTCGTTGTCTTCAAAATAGGGAACGCCTTTCAAAGTACCATCGAGCGCATAGCCCCACGCGTGATAAGGGCAGCGAAAGTATTTGAAGCATCCTGGCGCGGAGAGAATCTCTGCACCCCGGTGGCGGCAGACATTGTGAAAAGCACGGATGCCATCCGGCGCGCGTGTCACGATGATGGAGCGCTCATCCACGCGGACAACGATGGTATCTCCCACTTGAGCGAGTTGATGGGCATATCCCACGCAGATCCAACTCCGATTCCACACTCGGTCGCGCTCGATCGCGTGAAAGTCCTCGCTATAGTAGGCTTCTGGGATCAAGGTGGACGCTAACGACACCGGCAGCCGAGTCTGTGCATAGGTGGATTCGTCCAGATAACGTTGTGCTCCGATCACCAAAGCTACCTCCTGTTCAATATTCTCTCGGGTCCCAAGCGAAGGCTCCGCGCATGTCAGACGGACCGCGTCTGAAATCCCCGTCAATCTATCCCTTCAACCTGCGTTGTTCTGGATCGAACAACGGGTCATGATTTACTGTGGCTCTGTAGCGTTGCCCGAAATAGTAGACTTCTACCGCCGTTCCAATTTGCGAGCACTCAATAGGCAGATACCCATAAGCGATGCTCTGTCGAACGGTGTACCCATAGTTGGCACTGGTGACGTATCCCAGGACACGATCTCCTTGGAAGATGGGTTCCTTTCCCATCACTGCCACGGCCGGATCGTCAAAGGTCAGGCAACATAATTTTCTCTTGATTCCATTCGCTTTGAGGCGTTCCAACGCCGCCTGCCCCAAAAACTCTCCCTTATCGATTCTGACGGCGAACCCCAAGCCTGCTTCGTAGGGGTTGTATTCGGAATGGATGTCCTGCCCCCACAGCCGATACCCCTTTTCTAAGCGCAAAGAATCGAATGCGCCTCCGCCTGCGGCCGTGACATTCAGCGGTTGGCCTGCTTTCCAGAGTGTGTCCCACAAATGGACTCCGTATTCGATCGGGGCATAGATCTCCCATCCGAGTTCGCCGACATAGGAGATTCGAGCAGCCAGACTCGGGACGTAACCGATGTAAACCGACTGCGCAGTAAGGTAGGGAAAGGCTTCGTTGGAGAAGTCACTCTCGCTAACAAGCTGCAACAATTCGCGGGATCGGGTTCCCCAGACGCCAATAGCACATCGACCTGAGGTCAGATCCGTCACCTGAACCGTGCCATCGTTGGGCAAGTGACTTCGGATCCAGGCCAGATCGTGGGTTCCAGTCGAGCCGCCGGTAATCACCAGGAAACGGTCTGCCGCAAGCCGAGTGACCGTGAGAGCGCACTGGATTCCGGCGCGCTCCGTCAGCATCGAGGTGTAGACGATGCATCCGACCGGTCGATCGATTTGATTGCTGGTTAGATATTGCAGAAAGTGGAGTGCTTTTGGACCACTGACTTCCAGTTTTGTGAAGGGCGTCAAATCAAAAAGCGCCACATGGCTGCGAGTCGCCTGATGCTCTGCTCCAATGATCGGAGACCAACCGCGAGCTGCCCAGCCTTTGCGATTCGGCCAGTCGGGAGCAGTCGCTCGAGTCTTGTTCGTCTCGAACCATTGGGCACGCTCCCATCCGGCACTCTCGAAAAAAACAGCGCCCAGCTCCTCCAGGCGGCTGTGAAAGGGACTGAGACGCAACTGCCGAGGCGACTCCATCTGCTGCAACGGATGGATGATGTCGTACACTTCAACGTACTGCTGATTCGATCGGGTTTTGACATAAGCCCGGCTCAAGGTGTGCGGATGGAACCGATTGATGTCAACTTCGCGCAGATCGAGGCTGGGAGTGCCGCCTACCATCCATTCAGCCAAAGCCCGTGCCACACCTCCGCCATGAGTGATCCACACGGCTTCGGCAACCCAAAAACCACGTGCATCGGGATTTTCACCTACAATCGAATTCGCGTCTGGCGTGAACGAGAACAGCCCATTGAACCTGTCCACAAAGCTGGCGTTTTTCAGGCAGGGGAAACGGTGAGCGGCGTCCTGTATCGATTGTTCGAAGTGCTCGGGAGTGAACGTCAAGATGGCAGGATGATCGTTGGTGGCAAGCGCTTCCACATCCACCGGCAAAGGAGCGTGACGATAGGAGCCGAATCCATAAGCGTCCGTGTGTTGCCGGAAGTAGGCGTCATTGTCCTGATCGCGAACGATGGGATGCCGGACTTCCAACGTTTCTCCAGCCAGCTCCTTCAATGGAGCTGTCCGAGCGTAGAGATGTTGCATCGGAGTCAGAGGGATGCGAACGCCCGCCATTCGGCCGATGGCCGGCCCCCAAATGCCCGCAGCGCAGACCACCTTTTCGGTTGCTATCCGTCCGGCTGGAGTAATGACCGCCTGAACGCGCCCGTTCTTGACCTCAATCGCTGTCACGGCCGTGTTCGGATGAAAGCTTGCTCCGCGCTCCTGCGCTAAGGTTGCCAACGACTGACAGAGCATGCTGGCTTTCACGTTACAGTCGCTGGGGACATAGAACGCGCCTTTCAGGTCGTCGGTGCGCATGAGGGGGACGAGCCTGCGGATTTCCTCTGGAGTGATCAAGAAAGCCTCCAGCCCCCAGGACTTGCTGTTCCCTAGCTTGCGCTTGAGCTCCTCCCACCGCTCCGGCGTGTGGGCGATCTCCAAACTTCCAACTTGGAAAAATGAGTTCGGCTGGATGGCACTGGCCTTCTTGTACAGATCGACGCTCCATTGAGCCAGCTGGCAGACCGTCTTCGAGTTGTTGTGTTGAAACATCAATCCAGGCGCATGAGACGTGGACCCCCAGTTTGAATAGAGAGGACCCTGGTCAATGACACAGACGTCGCTCCAGCCCATATGCGTCAAGTGGTATGCCGTACTGCATCCAACGATTCCTCCTCCAATGATGACGACGCGTGCCTGGCCGGGTAACATGCCGCTTTCCTTTGGTTGAGATCAGTTGCGTCTTTCAGGGAGTTTGGGGATCTGTGCTTCCCGACGAGTGGGACACTGAAGTTCAGCTATTGCTCTCTGCTCGCTTTGCTGAGCAGACCCACAAAAGGCGCGGGATCTGCGCTACCGGTTATTAGCGAAAACGAGTCCGCGTCATTCCCTTTCCTCGCGCCAGATGCATTCAGCTTCGGCAGAAATGGGACGTTCGGGGCGCCAAGTAACGAACTCCCAGCTCGGGAGTCTCGATGCGCTGGTGATTCTGCACCTTGGAGGTCAAGCAGCGCTCAAGCATTCCGCTAACCAGCAGTGTGCGCTCTACCGGATAAGGTGCATGGCCTGTCTCGATCATCTCCTCGATGTTGGCGACAAGACAGGCTGAGTAATTCACGTTGGGACCGGGTGATCGGAAGAAGTGTGTTGACTGGATTTGCGGAACTCCTTTGATCCGCGCAGCGAATGTCATATCGGACACAGCTCCGTTCAGCCACAGCAGCGTCGCCTTGAGGCCGTCGTTGTACTCGATCAGGTAGGCTGCCGGATTTTTCACCAGCTTGGGCAGTTCGCCGTTGTTAGCCAAGTCCTGGGTGCGTCCGTCCAGCAGGGTCAGGCCCTGCATGGAGAAGCAGCGCGACAATGCCGCTTCCAGCAAGCGTTTTGACCAGCGGCCGTCTTCCCCGGCCTTCCAGACGGCATCTCCCTTGATGAGTTGAACGGTCTTGACACCCGTCTCGCCACCCCGGCGGCGTTCCAGCATGCACTGCATCGATTCCAGGGCGTGGAAGTCGTGCGCATCCGACCCGCCCGAGCCAGCCAGGAGCGCTTCCTCGATCGTGCAGCCCCAAGGCAACTCGAGAGCAGGGAACCTCCAAGTCACAGGCAGGGACGAACCAGCCAGCATGGGAAACTTCAAGCGTTTTGAAGCTTCGACCATCTTCTGGGCTTTCTCGAAGCTATAAGAAAGATGCTTGTCGTTAAAGACCGGAACCGCCCGGCCATCCTTTGCGAACACATTCACGACCTGCTGAAACCACTCGTAGCGCGGATAGAGCTTCTGCCCCTTTTCGTTCGACGGATAGTCGCCGTGTTCCGCCATGATGATCACGGCATCAACTGCCAATCTGTCTCCGCCGCACCGCAAGGCTTCCTCGATGGTTGGGTAGACTTTGAATCCAAACTCTTTGGCGCGTTCTTCGCTCTGGTCGCCTTCGGGCCGTTGGTGCACCCAGAGAGAAGCGACGTCCATCGCGGGTTTGTGCCACTTGCCTTCATGTGGGTAGCCTACCAGGAAGCGGTCGACGAAGTGCTGCGCATGGGAGAGATACGTCCAGATGGTGGCGATTACGGCTAAACGTTTGCGCTGGGCCGGCATCTTCTGCTGTTCGTGAGCAAGCGAAAGAACTGCGTTCGAGCCGATCGTTGGAACCAACAGGTTTCGTCGCGATGGCATCAGCTCCTCCAGAAATGAGAATCCTTCGTCGGCTGGTAGCGAATCGACAGGTGGGGCGTTTGGAGACGCTTCTGACCCTGATAGAGAGACTCGACGCCAGCGCCGACGAGGCCGGTGGTCAGCAGCGTTCGTTCTACCGGATAAGTTGCCTTGCCTGTGAGAAACATTTTCTCGATGTTGTTGACCAGGGGATTGAAAAACGGCGCCTCAGTACCGCCGTTATCCACACCTCGGCCCGGCAAGAAAAACATCGTAGACAGAGGCTCTGGCCTGCCTTTCAGCCGGGCCGCAAAATGAAACGGATTGACCAGGCCTTCCAGGAGCAACATTGTTGCTCTAAGGCCGTCAGCGTGTTCATAGCGGTAGGCGACGGGATCTTTTACGAGCGGTGGGATTTGGTCGAGAGTTGGATACACGTGGTTGAAGCCTACCCGCGCTGGAGTCAGCGTGTGGCTCCGGCACAAGCAGGCCTCGAACAGCCGCATGTCCCAGCCACCCTTTTCCCAGGACCCTGCTCGCAGTGCTTCCCAAACCTTTTCTCCGCGCAGGGCCTGCAGGGCGACGACGCCGGTTTCGCCGCCCTTCCTACGCTCCACCATACACTGAAGGGTCTCCAGCGCATGGAAGTCGTAGCTATCCACTCCCCCGACAGCGATGCACATCGCCTCTTCGATCTCTGCGCCGACCGGCATTTCGATGGATGGCGCTCGAAACGCCACCGGCAACGAAGATCCGGCCATGAACGCGAATCCCAGCGCCTTGGCGGTGTCGGCCATTTCCTTGGCCCACTCCCACTTCCAGGACAGGTGTTTGTCGTTGAATACCGGAACGCTGCGCCCGCTCTTGCGAAACACGTCGACAATCTGTTGGAAGAATTCATAGCGAGGATACAGCGTCTGCCCCTTCTCGTTCTTGGGGTAGCTGCCATGCTCGGCGATCAGCAAAACACCATCCACCGCCAATTGCGATCCGCCCAGAGTCAACGCCTGCGCAATGCTTGGATAAATCTTCATCGAGGGAAACCGCTGCGCGCGTTCACGGCTCAGGTCACTCTTGCCCACCTGGTCGACGTACAACGAAACCAGATCCATCGGAGGGCGGTGGTGCTGGCTTTCCCATCCGTATCCCTCCAGAAAACGATCGACAATATGCTCAGCATGAGACCACTTGCGGTACTCCGTGACTACAGCGGCGATCTTCGGGCGTGCTGCGGCTTGTGGTGCGAGGCTTCTTCCCAGCATGAGCGTTGCCGGAATGCTTTTCAGAACGCTCCGGCGGGAGAGTCGTGTTGGTTCTTCGAAATCCATCCATGCCTCCTTTCAGTGAGACCCGATCAGGCTCGCTGCCCCAAGCGCAACGAGCGCTTCACTGCATTCGATTGTGAATCGAAAGAAAGCCTTCAGGCGAGCGGGCACGGCAATTCTACACGCACCAGGCACGCAGGCGTTAACGCTTACGCTCGGAGGTGACGGGCAAACCACTCCTTGGTCCGCAGCCACATGGTATCGGAGAGAACGTGGCCCGTGTTAGGTTCGATGACTACCAAGAAGTTGTCACTTGCGTGACGATGGAAATAGGCGCGACGAATTGTCTCGATGCCGGCGCGAACTTCTTCAATGGGACTGCCCTCGTCGTGCTCGCCGAAGTTCATCAGCAGTGGCCGGGGGGCGATGAGAGCCGCGATGTCAGGGGTGTCCCCATATTGTAGAAGGCCAGGAATGAAATTCGGAAAGCAGTGGAGCAGATGTTGGCGGTGAATGGCCTTGTACGTGGGCAGGCAGCAGTTGCCCACCAGGCATGTCAGCCGTGGCTCCCACGGGCCCACGAGCCAGGTATGAGTCGAGCCCATCGAATGGCCATAGCAGCCGATTCGTTCAGGCTGGACCTCCGGCCGGGAAACCAGAAAGTCGACCGCCCGGCGCATATCGAGAATGTTTTTCCAGGCCATGCACTTTCCGGCCACGACATAACGCAGAAACTCGAACCGCTCGAAATTACCGTCTTTGAGTTTGTTGGTTGGATCTTGTCGCTCCTCGAAACACAAGGCATCGGGACACAGCACCACATAGCCTTCGCGTGCCAGAGCCGCGCCAGTGTGGTGCATCGGGTCGGCCATCAGGCCTGCCGGCTCAGACTTTCCCTTGAACCACTGGCCCGCGTGCTGGTGCCAGACACAGATGCCAGGCGCAGGTTTGCTCGGCGTCACGCCTTCGGGAATCAACAGCAAGGCCGGCACCGGATCGTTCGGCTCGGCATCGTAGTAGACCGACTCGATCCTGAACCCAGGCTTCTGGCTGGTTTCTCGAAGCCGAACGTTCAGTGGGCAGGGGGCAGGCCATGGGCCTCCCAGGCACTTGAGCAGCTGAGCGCGAAAATCGGTGCTACGCGCCCTGTCACGGGGATTGGGGCGGTCTGCAGGGCTCGCCGTTGCCAAAGGCGTCAAGCCGGTCAATGCTCCAGCTTGTTTCAAGAATCTCCGCCTGTTTTTCATCATGCCTGGTAACAATCCAAAGCGACCTTGACGACGATCTTATGGAGCTTCTGCGGTCCGCCCAGGTGGCAGTTGGGCATGTGGGCATCTTCGGGAAAGAAGATGGCGAAACGATCTGGCTCCATTTCGAGCTTCGTGTATTCGGCGGGTATCGAGTAGAGGGCTGCCTCTCTGCCCTCGTCATAGGGTGATGAAACTTCGAGTGTTTCCGTTGGCGCCACACCGATCATCTCTCTTCCCGAGACGAGGTATTGAATGTCGAGGTACTTGCGGTGTGCCTCGAACTCGGCGGTCTCAGGCGACCGGGAGTCAGCGCGGACCACGATCGCGAAAAAACGATCTCCGTCGATGGGATGCTTGCCGGCGGGCAGGTCGCGACTGCTCGCCTTTTCCAAGAACTCAAAGGCTGGCTCAAGACCCTTGACATTCCCCAGCGACCTCCAGGATTTCAGTTCGCTTACGATCATCGTCTTTCGCTCCTTGTTCGCTCGATTTGTGTGGACCCCGAGAACGCATAGGGCCAGAGAAGGCTGCCTTCGCTCGGGGAAGCATATCACGCGAACTGGGGTGTCGTTCCCAAGATCGGGTGCCGGCTTGGTGCCGGATCGTGCTTCAGCCTATCAGCGGCCGCAGGTATTCAGCGCTTCGCCGCGCTGCCTCGGCCACCGACATCACGCCTTCGAACGCCTGGTGCACCGTTATGTACCCTCGGTAACCGATTTCGTGCAAGGCGAGAAAAACTTCCTCGAACCGTACACCGCCACTTTCCCATAGGCCGATGTGGTCGAGACCCACGCGGCCTTTCTTCCAGGAAATCACGGCAGACGACGCGCCCGGATTGACGCGGTGATTCTGCAGATAGACGTTGAAGATATGGTCCTTCAACCTCAGGATCACTTCTCTGCCATAGGCTTCCTCGACGAGCATCCAGTTTGCGGGCTCATAGATCAGGCCGAAATTGGAACGGCCCACCTTCCTCAACACCTCGATCGATCCCTTCACCGTCTCGAAAAGGCTGGCATGATGGGATTGGTGCGCCAGCCGAATGCGACGCTCTTTGGCCTGGTCGGCGGCTCTCTGCGCCCAGGCGATGTCTTCTTCCTTCTTCATGCAGATGCGGATGAGGTTCGACTGTAAGGCTTCGGCGAGATCCAAATAAGGAGCGATATTGCGCAAACCATCGGGGCCGTGCTCGTCGTTTTGAGGAACGGCAAAATCTCCGGTGATCATCGATACGACCAAGCCGGCCTTACGGATCTTGAGCTGCATTTGCCGCACAACATCGGCTGGAGTGTGAATGCCTGCCTGAGAAGCCCGCATGCACAAGGCCTCGTACTGGTGGCTTTTGGCCAATTGAATCAATTGGTCAATCGTCTGCGAGGATTCTCTCTTGTTATGGAATTTTTCTGCGACGCGGACGGACAGCGACAACTTCATTGCACTACGTTGTTTTCCACTGAGCTGGCCTGCTGCCGGCTGTGCATCGGGAATTGCCATGGCCCCCGAGCGCGGCGAGGCTTGCAACAAGCCGGTCATTCCAATACCGAACGTTAAGAGATCTCGACGAGTGATGACAGGGGACATTCGCGTACCGTCCATTCTGGGTTATTGAGGGTTACACAAGACGAGGCTACGGATTCTGTTCGCGCAACCAGGCGATGATCGTGGTGCCTGACGCGCCTTAGATCACAGGAGACGAAACCGGCAAGCCCGAACGTGGGTGATGCCATCGATCGTGCCGTAGTAGGTCAGCAGGATGCTGCCATCTTCGAGCTCAAGCAAGTCTGGCGTGCCGAACGTAAATCGATCGAGAGCTTCCCAAACGTTCTCGTCCTTCGCTGCGAAGCCCTTGGCTGGCGCCGGCGTTCCCAGAACGCAGCTCTTTCGCAAGTCCCACATTTGGATGGGTGGCTCGGAATCCCAGCGGCGTCCTTCGTCGAAAGACATCCAGAGCCTGATGCCCTCCGGCGTATGACGATAGTTGCTGGCAACGATCAATACTCCTGAAGACAGCCATAATGGAGCCGCGATTTGTCCGCTGATGGCGGTCGGCTGGGGTGTTGGCCAAGTTCTGCCGCCATCTGAAGAAACGGATTGATGCACTTCGATGGTCTTCTCGTTCTCTTGCAGAAAGGTCCACAAGAGCATGAGGATGTGCCCGTTGCGCAGAGTTGTGAAACGGGCATCGCACAAATTCAGCCGTCCTGTCGGGTCTGCTGCGCACACTGCCAGGGATTCGAACGACCGGCCATCGTCTTGAGAGAACGTCAAGGCGGTGCCCATTGGCCCTCGATCCGTCTGCACCTCGACAGGGACGCAGATCTGGGTGTTCGATACAACGAACGGCTTGGCGGTGATGCCGGCGTTGCGAAACGCAGTGACGTCGAGACAGCGGGTGCCGGCCCAGCTGGCTCCTCCGTCTTCGCTTCGGGTGACGCAGGTCTCCCGCCGCAACGCCATGCCCTGTTCGCTGAACACATAGACTCCTGCAGCCAAACCTTCGACCACGCCGAAAGTCGCCAGAAGCGTTCCATTGCGGGTTGAACAAATACCGCCGGATTCAACCGTCTTGGCTGGATTCAAGTGGCGGCCGTCGAAGACCACTTGAGGCTCAGACCAACAGGCTCCGCCATCAGGAGAAGTCTGCATCAGGAGAACGCCATCCGGGCTGTGCTTTGATGTACCTTGTCGATAGACGCAGGCGACGCCGCGGTTGGTTAGTGTCGTTGACGAGGGATAGGCACAGGCCACAGACCGATTGTGATGCAGGTAGTTTGGGGAAACTGGTTGGTCCGAAAGAATCTCGACTCGCATTGCGGGCGGCCTCGGCTCGCCTAGTGTCTTGAGACCGGAATCTTATCTCAATTTGCACGTCGAGGTGCAAAACCCTTGGCTCTGGCGAGCTACAAGCGCTACAGCCGTACACGCGCAGAAAGCGCGCGATGTGCGATACGAAGTCTCAGCGGGCTTCAATAGAGAGCCATCAGCTGGCTGAGTCGAACCGCCTGATTCTTGACCCGAACGAGACCCGCAACATGAACCACCTGGTCGCGCAGCTCCAGGATCAGCTTGGTCAGGGTTAAGGGATAGTCAACGAAGCCGTCGCCTCCCTGTGAGGTCCAGTTGTCATGGCCGGGTCTTGGGTACTCGCGATCGTAATGTCCGCATAAATCCACCTCGACCCAGCGCCACCCATCAAAGTTGATGTAACTCTTGCCAAACTCGTCCTCGTTACCGCCGACGCCAATCCATCGCTCTCCTTTAGCATCGAAGAACTCAAAACTCACGCGGCCCCAGCCAGAGTTACCTTGAACCCATAACCCGAGGCGGAGTGGCGTGCCTGGGATCACCTTGCCTCCGGGCCGTTCGAGGAAGCCATACATCGGAACCAGGGGGCTGCCCGCAGCTGATTGCGGAGTGACTTCCAGAACAGGGCCACGCGTTGGGTCTGCGACGATCGAGTAGGCGAAGCTCCCTAGCCGTCTCGGGTGTCGTGGATTGCCGTCCTCCAGCGTGTCGTTTTTCCATGCGCGGGGGTGCCACGGGCCGAGGGTTGCCAGCGGATCAATCAGCACCGCATTGCGCGGCGGATGTTCCGCGTGGTGAGGTTGGCCAAGCTGAACACTCTGAACTTCGGAATCACTTTTGACGTAGACGGGGCTTTCTGTTACCGAGAGACTAACCTTCCTTTCAGCGGAAGACAACGGCCGTTCGTTGTGCATGCCGTCAATCATCAGGACGGGCGATTCCTTCGATAGGGTAACGGTCACAGCCCGCTTGCCTCGGATCGTCCACGCCGGGTAGACGTTAGCACCATCCTTCGATTTGAAGTGCAACATGAAGACGCCAGTTGAACCCGTGTCCAGGTAGCCGGCATATTTCGCTCTGTCGAGCACACGAGTCATCGTGGCGTAGGTGACAAACGACTCCTTAGGGTTCACTTCTGGTGCACGATGAAACAGGCCTGCCGATCCCCACTGGCTCCGATAATAGTCGTCATTAACGTCCGTGATCATCGCGCTCATCCCAAAGAGGCGAACGCCATAGGCGAGCGCCAGCAGGAAATCGCGCACGTAGTAGTTCGCCTGCTCGTGCTCGTTGAAATAGCCGGGCGTGGTCCCATGGTAGAGTGACTCCACCATGATCGTGTCGAGCCCTTCGTAGCCATACATCTTCTTCCACTGCTGGATGAAGTGGAGCCCATTGACGCTGTTAATGTCCGGTGGACGTTCGGGGTGGAAACGAAATCCGCCCACCTCCAAACTGAGGGCTGCCAGGTAGTCTTTCGGAAATCCTCGCCGCAGGAACTCTTCGGTGAAGTTGGCCCAGGCGCCGAGAGCAAGGCGCTCTTTCGGCATGGTGGCTCGAACCATCCGGCAATAGGCGTCGGCCCGATCCCAGTAGGCTTTGAGCCTCGACTGCTCTTCCGTGTTGAGCTCCAGCGGCGGTTTTCCGATGAGCGACGGCGGAAAGCGCCGATGGTGGCGCTCGGAGAGCATATCTTCCCAATAGACCTGCCAGTACTGAGGCTGCGATGTGCTTTTTGTCATCTTCTCGATCATCGCCTTCGCCGCGACTTCCGGGTCCTCACGGTGAGTCTCACGCCAGCTGGTGCCGGTAACGATGTCGGTTGCGTAACGAATGCCATAGCTTTGCTTCGAGGGATAGTTGAAGCCGAGGCTGAAGCGGGCTCCTGCCATGCGCATCAGTTTCGCTTCGACCTCGTTGGAAGGGGAATTATGCCCGCCACCCCAGGACCACAATCCAAATGGGGAGTCTTCCTCGGCTTCCCGTGTGTCTGGAGGCAGAATAGCGAAGGTCGTGGCGCGTTTCAGAAGCCTTTGTTTGGAGCGGTCCAGCAAACTGAACGATACATCGAATTTGCCCAACAACTTTTGAGGCAGCTCAACTCGTCTGCTGACCGCTTGTCTGGCGGAGAGATTGAACAGTAGAGTCTCGTGGTGCTTCGCTCCGTAGGGATCTCGGGTCTCGATCGCGATCGACACAGGCTGGTCGTTGCTGGTCAGATTCTCCAGCCAGACATCGAAATGAGGCATCTGCGAGGCGTCGAAGACATGGCCCGTTGCCTGCGAGGTCACGACCATCTTCACCGGCGATTCCTGCAGCGTAACTGCGTAAATCTGAACTCCGCTGGGCTTGCCCAGCGGGACCATGACGTGGGGGCCGACCTCCAGCTGTTTGGTAAGGTCGATCTCGAGCCACTCTCGCTCTGCATCTTGCAGGGTCGCTTTA
The DNA here is from genome assembly GCA_016871215.1 of Acidimicrobiia bacterium. GTDB lineage: Bacteria > Acidobacteriota > Terriglobia > Versatilivoradales > Versatilivoraceae > VFZK01. Next base: position 20,486 of record VFZK01000031.1, read on the forward strand.
TTCTCGACCCCTGGCTTCGATTTCAGGACAACGTCGGCAGCTAGAACGTCCTGCAAGGAGCCAGAGTCGAGTGGAATCTCTACCAGCCAAAGATGACCTGGCTTCGCAGCCCCCTCTCCTGCTTCGATCTGGACGGGCACGGCTGGTGGACGACCCGAACCCGGCAGATCGTTCCAGCGGGGCACTGAGACTGCGGTATCGGCGAAGTGCGATCCGTTGTCACCGCCATACCGGGCCAACCTCACATTCGAACGCTGAGACAGGTCCTGCGAAGGACTTGAGGCACAAAGCGCGTACATCTTGTTGTAGTGCCGCTTTGGGACGCGAAGCACGAGGGTGGCCGGGTCACCGTCCAGAGCGCTGCCAGAATTAAAAGGCGTTCTGCCATGGCGGATATGGCGCTTGTCGGTGCCGCGCCAGCGGCTCTCAATGACATCGATGCTTTGAGCGTTGCCTGAACTCGAGTCACCCCACAGGAAAGGGATCCCGTTCAACTCATTCAGCGTTCGAAACGCAGGTAGCCCTACGTTGGATGGAATCCATGGCTTGCCTGGCAAACCGGCGGCGGCTCGCCTCCGGCGGCTTTCGGCGTCGCTGTTGGTGTACCCCGCCAGGTCAAGCGGCAGGTAGCTGCCCCGCTGCTGGTGCCTTTCCTTGATACTGACGTTTCGGATCGACGCCGACGGAGGTAGCGAGAAACGGACAAAACTGGCGGCGAGGCTGTGCGATCGAACTTCGACGATGGCTCTTCCATCGAAGTAGAACCAGAGCGAGCCTTCCGATAGTTCGGCGCGCAGTGGCAGCCATCGGTTCTTCCAACCTGCCATCGACTTGGCGAGTTGTCGCAACTCTTCCTCGACGACCGCTCCCCATTCAGGATTAGGGACGGGCCTGAAGAGCTCGCTTTCGGTCGCGACAATCTTCCCTTCGCGCCGAACTCGCAGGTCCACCTTGGTATCTTCCGAGTCTCCCACAACGCTCAATTCGAGGCCCGGAGCTTCCGCATCGGGACTCAACACCATCTGCAACGGTTGGCCCGCCGAGCCCAGCTGCACTTCTGCCTCGATGACGTAGTTCTTGGCATCGATCTGTCCGAATGATAGGGTGACCTCGCTGGTTGCGACAAGTTTGCGAACAGCGTTTTCAGAACCGCCGACAGTCCGAAAACTGCCGCTCACTGAGGTCCAGTCAGATAGCTTGTCTCCGGTGAACGAGTCTTGAAAGAGAACTCTTTCCGGCACCAAACGCCAAGTAAGCGCTGCTCTCTTTGGCTGTTGTTGCTCAGCCAGCAGCGGCAGCGCAAACAGGAAGAGACCTGCAAAAGCACCTGCAAGATCTCTGAACTGAGTCTGAGATACGGAACGCATGAGAGATCGATCTGGTTGTTCGATGAGAAGAGCCGACGCGAGTCACGGCCACGGCTCAAGACCAGCGGTCTTGAAATGCCTGTCAAAATTGAAGACTTTGGAGACGTAAATTAATAAACTGCACCAACTGCACCAATTATGTTTGATGACGAGACGTGATGAGTTACGTTACCGCTGGATTTCTGGATGTGATCGTGTAGTTCCACTCGCCGTGAAAGTCGGCTGGCTTCAATTGAAGTCTTGCCATTTCATCTTTGGATACCCGGATACCTTTTTCATATGTCCCCAGGTCCAGGTCGGCCTGGATGGTCAATCCTGTCCGGGTGGTGGTCGAGGCGATCAGGTTGACGATCACTGCCAGACTGCTTAGCGGCCGACCCCGCCAATTTGCTGTGATGTGACAAGACATGCG
>VFZK01000032.1 GCA_016871215.1 Acidimicrobiia bacterium
GGGGCATCCAGGTTCACAGCTAGGCGACCAATGCGTTTGTTTCCCTTTCGCTGCGAATTGCAACCAACCAAAGTAAGTTCTCACGAATAGGAGGTGCAACGATGAAGACGCTGTCACCGATGATGGTACGGGGTGGATGTGTGCTGCTGCTGATCGTCTGCTTCACCGGTCGCTCAACGGCTCAGATTGGCGGAGGGTCTTTCGTAGGAGTGGTCACAGACCCCTCGGGTGCCGTGATTTCCGGCGCTCTCGTTAAGGCGACGAATGTCGGCACCAATCAGGTGAGCGAGTCGACGACGAATCAGCTGGGGTACTATGAATTCACTCTTCTACCAGCGGGCCGCTATGTATTAAGTGCGGAACAGCAGGGGTTTCAGAAAGCCACGACGGCCGAGCTCAAGCTTCATAGCGGAACCAAGCCGAGGATTGACTTCCAAATGGTAGTTGGAGAAGTGACGCAGACAGTCGAAGTGATCGATAGTACGCCGCTCGTCAATGCCACCACCACCGAACTCGGCGTAGTCGTAGACTCGCAGAAGGTGAGGGATTTGCCTCTCAACGGACGTACCTTCACTCAGCTCTTGGGGCTGCAACCAGGCTATAACGTCGGTAGCAGTTCCGGAAGCCGTGGCGGCGTCGAACTCAACGGATTGCCCGGATTGGGTAACAACTGGCTGATGGACGGCATTGACATTTCCTTTGGCGAAAACAACGGAGTCGGACTCGGAGCCATTGGCGGTAGCGGCGCGGTGATCAACACCGTGAGCATTGAAGCGATCGAGGAATTCAAGACCAGCAGCGGCGCCTTCTCGGCCGAATACGGACGTGCAACTGGCGGCGCTATTAACCTGGCCACCAAATCGGGTACGAATCAGTTCCACGGAACGTTGTTCGAATTCTTTCGCAACGACAAGCTCGACGCGACCAGTTTTTTCTCAAATGTCTCCGGTCTTAAAAAAGCGAACCTGCGGCATAACCAATACGGCGGAAATCTTGGGGGACCCATCGTACGCGACAAACTGTTCTTCTTCTTCAATTATGAGGGAGCACGCATCCGGCGGGGCAGGACGATCACTGGAAACGTCGCCACACCCGAGCTAAGGAGAAGGATTACCAACCCGGCTTTGGCCAAATTCCTGGAGTTCTATCCCAAGGATTTCCAGCCCACCTCGAACCCGTTGATCGGTTTTCATGCGCGTAACGACGCACAGAGAGTCGACGAAGACACGACGTTGAGCCGCGTGGATGGCCAGGTGAAAAACCATCGCCTGAGCTTTCGGCTCGCTTGGAACGAGCAGACCGTCAGCAATCCCCGCGTAGAACCCAGCTTCCGCCAATTTCTGCCGCTTCCGTTGAGGAACTGGACGGTTTCCGATTATTTTGTCATCTCTCCAACGGTCTCCAACGAAGCCAGGTTCGGCTTCAACCACTATCCGATCGCCCGCCATATTCGATCCACAAACCCATCAGATAACGTTCAGGTTCCGGGCGTGGACGTCCCGCTCACGAGGGAAGGCCGGACGGTCGTCGCCCCTGGACTAGCGACCCTTTTGACCGTCGATTCCCTGATTTCGGACAGTCCGACATACATGTTTGTGGATAATTTAAGCGCCATTCGAGGCGCCCATACTTTCAAGACCGGCTTTGAGGTTCGCAGAATCGATAGCACCCGAACCCAATATGGGCAGGGCGTTTGGCATTTCTATAACAGCGTGGATGATCTCATTAACGATCAGATCAATAGTCTAGAGCTCCCGTTCGGAAACCCATCGAACGGCTACAAGTTCTGGAGCTACGCCGGTTACGTCCAGGACGATTGGAAAGTCAACCCACGATTTCAACTGAATCTTGGATTGCGCTACGAGTACTACTCGGTTTTCAAAGGCTCGATTGGTCTGGCAACCGCGGATCCCTTTGGGGGCTTTGGAAAAAAGGGCGATCCACTTTGGAAGCCTGATCGAAACAACTTCGCCCCTCGCCTCGGCATGGTGATTGACCTGACGGGCCGAGGTAAATCGATTTTCCGTGCGGGCGGAGGAATTTCTTACGGTGCACCCCAACCTTTTTATTACTACGACGCAGCTTGGATCGACGCACGCGTGCCCTTTGCCCCTGTGTTGAATGTGGTCGATCTGCCTGCCAGCCTGAAACCCATCACATTTCCTTTCCCCGATTCCTTTCTTGAAGCAGTCCGAAAAGATCCTTCCAAGGTACCGCCAGGCCTTGCACCTGGAATGTTGGCACCGGACATCAATCGTCGAGACGAGTACTCCGCCCAGTGGAACTTCAGTCTCCAGCACGCTCTGAGCGATACGCTAGCTGTGCAGGCGGCTTACGTGGGAAATCGGGCACTGAAACTGTACACTTCTCGACTGCTGAATCCGATCAATCCCGCCACGGGAACGCGACCTCGTCCGGAGATCGGCCCGGCGTGGTTTCAGAATAATGCGGGCCGGCTCTGGTACCACTCCATGCAGCTTTCCGTCAACAAGCGGTTGAGTCGAGGGCTCACTTTTGACGCTTACTATACTTGGGCTCGGGCAATGCAGTTCCATGGCGCAGATGCCGTATTCACGCGCGATGGTCAGACGCAGGATTTCAGCAACATCGGCGGATCGATCGGCCCCAAGCAGGGCGAGATCAATCATCGCTTTACCTTGGTTCATTCCTACCAGCTTCCCACACCAGATTTTGCAAACCAGTCAATGGTCGGACGCGGAGTGCTTGGCGGTTGGACCCTGCAAGGAATCCTGGACGCCAGAAGCGGTGCGCCGGTGAACGTTGTGATCGGAAGAGATGTGGTCGGCAACGGACAGGGCGGGCCCCAGCGACCTGACGCCGTGCCTGGCATCGATGCTCTCGTCGGCGGCCCTGACCGTCGGCTTTGGCTAGCCAGGTCAGCCTTCGACGTCACGGGCCCGACTCAGCAACGGCGTTTCGGCAATCTCGGTTATAACGCTGTCCGTGGCCCGGGAGCCTTCAGTTGGGACGTCGGAATTCACAAGTCGTTCCAGCTCCACGAGGCTCATCGGCTCACCTTGCGGCTCGAGATGTTCAACTGGTTGAACCACGTGCGGTTCGACAACCCCATCAATAGCCTCGCCAATCCCAATTTTGGCCGCATCACGTCGGGTAGCGACGGCCGCAACATTCAGCTAGCTCTGAAGTATACCTTCTAGTATCCCTCCGAACGAGGAGTGGTCCCGCCAGGCCGGGCCACTCCGTTCTCTTCGGGGTGGGCCCTCAAAACGGCTCGCTTTAGAGGCAATCAACAGCGGAAAATGCGTTGATTCCGGCGGCAGCACCTGGCGGTCAGCCTCCTGCAACACTCGTGTTCTTTTGGTGAAAAAAATCATGCTGCGTCGAAGAGATTTCTTCAACACGTTGGCGGCCTTATCGGTGTCTGCTATTCCAGCAAGCTCGAGTCAAAACAGCTTGCAACGCCCGGCATCGATGTCTCCAGCTTCTCGAATGCGTTCTCTCGAGGGAATCCCGGGACGGCACATCGAGGTATGGCGCATTCCAGGACGGTTTACGAAGAACCCTGACCTCATCCGATTTCCCTCAGGAAAAATGATGCTGGTCTTCTGTGACGTCGAAAAGCATTGGACTGAGGAGGTGAGCAGGGTTACGCTGATCGAGAGCTTGGACGACGGCAAGACTTGGGGAAATCCGCGAGTGATCGCCGAGGCTGACCGAAGAAAGGGAGAGGAGCGCTGGGTGACCCCTCGTTTGAGCCTGCTTCGCGATGGTCGCCTCGTCGTGATTTGCGATCACGACGACTATGCCCACTACCACGAGGATCAGACTCCTGGGAATTGGGTCTGGTTCAGTTCGGACGGAGGACGGAGCTGGACTGAGCCACGGCTCATACCCCTCCCCGGAATTGAGCCCGATCGAATCGTCGAATTGGCCGACGGAACCCTCGTGACTTGCGCAACGGTGGTTCACAAGGATACACAGAAGGAAGCCATGGTCATGATGCGGTCTGGCGATGGAGGAACCACCTGGAAAGATCTCACCGTGATTGCGAAAGACCAGGTGCAGAACTATACGGAAGGAGCGATGGTTCGGCTCTCCAACGGGTTGCTCGCCTGTGTAATGCGCAATGAAAATCACAACGGATATCCCTCTTTCGTCGCTTTCTCAACCGATCAAGGAAGGAATTGGTCTCGTCCGAGGCCGATGCCCTTTGATGGAGACCGCCCGTACGTCAAGGAACTTTCCGACGGGCGGGTGCTCGTCACCTACCGAAATCGTGGGGGAAATCGAGGAACTCACGCCTGGCTGGGAGATTTGGTTCGTGAGTGTCACTATCAGATCAGCGGAACTCATTACGAAGATGAGTTAACGCTGACATCCGATGCGCTGCACATTCACGACAAGCCGGAGGCCACTACTCGCTACGCCTTGCTGCCTCCTGAGAACTTCCGCAGTGATGCCGTCATGGAGGCCACACTCCGCGTCTCGGCGCCTTCGGACCGCCCGATTGCCAAGATGGAAATCAGCCGTTTGGGAGTCAGCCTCGAAATTGGCAGCCATGCGATTTGGCTGCGCGACCAGCGTCGCTCCGAGGGAGTTCTGCCCATTGACGCTACCCACAAAGCCGACCTGACCTCTTTTCACCGGGTTCGATTGGAAGTCCAGAAAGGGCTGGCAACAGCGAAGCTAGACGGCAAGACGGTCATGTCCCGAATCATCCGGGACGAGGTCAGCCTTCAGCCGACCTGGTTCGGCCGCATTCCGGAAAACAACGGTGACATCTGGTGGCGCGATTTCACGTACTATGTCCGCAACCAGACTGAACCAGATCACCTTTGGAGCTGGCAGGCGAAACTCGGCCAGTATCCGGACCAGTATCAGTTGGACCGCATGCTGGAGCTGCACAGCAATCCTCCTTCAAAGAGCCACCGACCGGACAACGGATATTCGTCTTGGGTCGAGTTGCCGGATGGGAGCATTTACATGGTGGACTACACCAATCGCGGCGACCCTTCGCCGACGGCTCATCTTTACGGCGTGTATTTTTCTCCGAAAGATTTCAAGTAATGATCGATGGTGCTGAAACAGACAGACTGTTCTTCAAGACGGCAACGATACGGAGACGCGATGATGTTTTGCGAAAGATCGATCGGTAGCGTATGGCTGGGTGTAGCAACACTCACTCTGAGTCTGGTTTTTGCCCGCCAGTCTCCAGCCATTTCTAGCGATTCCGGAGAAATCATTGACCAGATCATTTGTCCATCGAGCAGTTACAGCAGCCGGAAATCGGAGGCTTCGATCCTGGAGTTGAGAGACGGCCGCTTGCTGCTGGCGTACACGGACTACTACACGGTTTCCCCTTACGATGATGCGCCGGCTCGCATCAGCGCAAAATACTCCAGCGACCTCGGCAAAACTTGGGGAGCGCGATTTACCCTAATCGAAAACACGGCCAAAATGAACGTCATGAGCGTGAGCCTGCTGCGGCTGCAGTCAGGAGACATCGCGCTGGCGTACATGTTCAAGAATTCCGCCGAGCGGGGTCCGGAAAGCCTGCGAAGCGCGCCGGATTGCCGTTTACTCTTCCGCGTGTCGCGCGACGAAGCCCAAACGTTTTCAGACCCGATCGAGATCACTCCAACGCGGAGTTTCTGGGTGCATAACAATGACCGGCTCATGCAGCTGCGCCCAGGACGTCTCTTGGCGCCTTGCCAGAAGCTCGACAATTGGCCCATGGTACGACACTCGTTAACCCAAGTCTTTTACTCGGATGACAATGGAAGAACCTGGAAGGGAAGCGAACTGGTCGATATCCGCGCGAACAATGACGGAGCGGACGAACCGGGCATTGTCGAGTTGAAGGATGGCAGACTTCTGATGTACTTCCGCACCGATCTTGGGTCCATCTATCAGTGCTTTTCCTCGGATGGCGGCGTTCGCTGGACGACGCCTGAACCAACCTCATTGGCGGCGCCGGTTTCCCCAAGTGTCATCAAGCGCATTCCGTCGACCGGGGATCTGATGATCGTCTGGAACCATACGCTACCGCACCGTAAAGGAGGACATACAGACCGTTTCCCAATGACAGTCGCGATTTCAAAAGACGAAGCAAAAACTTGGGAGGTGATCCAGGACTTGGATGCGGACGTGCACTATACCTTCGGTTATCCAAGCCTGACTTTTGTAAGAGATCGCGCGCTGGTCACCTATTGGGCTTCCAAAGATTGGCCTTTCTGGACGAGCCTCAAATTCAAATCGGTTCCCGTATCGTGGCTGTATACCAGGCATCAGAGCGAATGAGCGCCCGTTGAGTTGGCGTCGCCCGATTGGGGGAGGCCCCTATGATCAACCTCCGAGTGCTGCACGTTGGACTCTTCGTGTGCGTCTTGCTCGCCATCGCCTGCTCGGCGTCTCGCTCTCCAGGCGCGTTACTCGAGCAGGTTGAACTGTTCAAAATGCGTGAGGGAGGCTATGACACGTATCGTATTCCGGCTTTGCTCACGACTTCTAAAGGCACCTTGCTGGCCTTTTGTGAAGCCCGGAAGCATTCCGCTAGCGACACGGGAGACATCGACCTGGTCTACCGGCGAAGCTTCGACAGCGGCAAGACTTGGACGGACCAACAAATTCTCGCTGACCATGGGCCAGATACCATCGGCAACCCTAGTCCCGTCGAGGACCGAAAGACGGGAACAATCTGGCTGCTGTTAACGGGGAATCCCGGAAAAACCTCGGAGCGAGAGATTCTGGCGTCCCAAGGAGAAGGGACAAGAACCGTCTGGCTGACTCACAGCAGAGACGATGGGGCAAGTTGGGCCCCTTTAGTCGAAATCACTGCAGCGGTGAAGCGTCCGGAATGGACTTGGTACGCAACCGGTCCGGTAAATGGCGTTCAGCTCAAATCGGGCAGGCTGGTGATCCCCTGCGATCACGCTGAGAAGGGCGCGCCGTCCATCTACTCTCATGTGATCTACAGCGACAATCATGGGCAGGACTGGAAAATGGGAGGAACCGTAGCAAAAGATACCGACGAATCGACAGTTGTGGAACTTGCCGATGGGTCGCTGATGATTAACATGAGGAGCAATCACGGCCGTAACCGGAGGGCGGTGGCACGCAGCCGAGACGGCGGACTGACTTGGTCTGACATTCGGTTTGACTCCGACTTAATCGAGCCCGTCTGCCAGGCAAGCTTGCTGCGCTTCACTGCAATCCATCGTTTTGGAAAAAATCGGCTCTTGTTTTCGAATCCGGCAGACACGCAACGAGCGAAAATGACGGCGCGAATGAGCTACGACGAAGGTGAGACGTGGCCTGTCTCGAAGTTGCTTCATGAGGGCCCTTCAGCCTACTCCTCCCTGGCGGTATTGCCGGATCACACAATCGGTTGCTTGTACGAGGGTGGCTCCGGTCAGCGGCGAGAGTGGATCCGGCTCGCCCGCTTCAACGTCGAATGGTTATCCAATGGAGCCGACAGCGTGCAGGTTAAGAAGCCCTAAGACAAAGGCGGAACTGCTGTCAAACGGCTGGCCCGGCGGGGTCGGTCCAAATGGAGCGTCGATGCGATGGAGAACGTTAACCGCAGAACTTTCCTGAAGGCCGCAGGTATGACGGCCTTGCCTGTTAGCGCACACGCGCGTTCCATCGGAAACAGCTCTGGGCCCGCCAAGGCCAGCTCGCTGAAGTTCGAGAAAAAGTATCGGCTTATTTACAACGACGACGGTGGAAGTAGCTCTGTCTTGGAGCCTCCCCTGTCTCCGGAGCAATGGGTTGCAGCGACGCTGGGGCAGATTGCGGGAACGCGGGTGGAAGCCTTGTCTTGGCCAGTAGGGGTCAATGGATCTTATGTGATGCATTACCCCACACGCATTCCCGAAGGCGAGGTGGCCGGCGACAGTCTTCGGCCCGAAACAGGCGTCAAACTGGAGTCTGCCTGGTGGTGGCGCTACGTCAAGTGCATTCGCTCACTGATCGAGCAAGGTCACGACCCGATGAAGTTGATGATCGATGGCGCGCACCAAGCCGGAATCGATGTTTGGATCCACATCCGCCAGAACGATTGGCACCACGTGCGGGGTGAATCGACCGCAGATCCGAAGCACTTCCTGAATTTCATGGCAGGCCGGTTCTGGCGCGATCATCCGGAGTGGCGAATCGGCAGAGCCGGATTGGGGGGCTGGCCCGAAGGGGTCCAGGTCTCCGAGGCAGCCATCGATTTCCAGGACTTTGCACAGGAGCCGGTTCGACAATACCGGATCGACATCGTTCAGGAAGTTGCCAGCCGGTTCAACGTAGATGGTATTGAGCTGGACTTCATGCGTTGCCCGTATTTTTTCAAGAAGTCCCAAGTCCCGCAGATGACTCCAGTGATGACGGGATACATTCGCCAGATTCGGCAACTGCTCAATCGCCTGGGGAAAGAAAGAGGCCGACCCATTGGGCTGTCGGCTCGAGTGCCCTGGACGATTCAGGGTGCCCTATCGATTGGCTTGGATGCTGAAGCTTGGGTGCGCCAAGAACTGCTGGATCAACTGGTGCCCTCACCGTTTTTTGGCATGACTCTGGATGCTGACGTTTCTGAGTGGATTGCGCTGGGCAGCCGCTATGGCTGCCGGATATACCCTTGCATTGAAGAGTCCTACAAAGCAGGAATCGCCGTCGAAGGCGGCGTGCCTGGTTTGCAATGGGTCGATCTGGAGCGCGCCCGGGCAACGGCTTTGAACTTCTGGAACGCAGGCGCCGACGGCGTTTATCTGTTCAACTGGCCGGATCGAGGGAGAAACATCAATACCCATCCGGGTCTGACCGAGCTTCATGACGCTTCTGTTTTGCAGCGGAAGAACAAACGCTACGTCGTGGGCCGGAAGAGCGAAAGGGCCGCATGGCCATTTTGTGAGCTACCGCGCACGATCCCAGCCCGATTGACCCGGAATGAGCCAGTGAATCTGACCCTTCCGGTGTCGGACGACTTGCTAGGCAACAGGGATCAGGTTGACACGGTTAGGCTGTGCCTCTTGCTTGAGAACTTGACCTCCTTCGACCGTCTGGAAGTCGTGTTGAACGGAGAGAAGGTCGGGGAACTCATGAATCCGATTCGCCCTGGACAACACGTGCCCCACGCTACCGTGGGTAGCTTGATGACTTGGCAGTACTACAATCTGAAGGGCCACCCTCCGAAACGGGGGAGAAATGAGATTCAGGTTCGCCTGCTGGAACGTAACAAGGACTTCGAACAACCGTGGGCAGACTGTCCTTTAGTGCTCAGTGACGTCGAACTGGAGATTAAGTACCGCTGGCCCTGGACCGATTGGAAACCTCCAACAAAAGGGGCCTTCCTTTGAGAGTGTCTTCCTTGTGCACAACACTTAGTGCCGCCAAAGCTGCCACTCGAAGGCCGCAGTGAAAGAACAAAAACGATGCTGGCTCGACAGAGGACGGCACGTCGATTGGCGATTCTCCCCCCCCGTCTATTGGTCGCTCTGCTGCTTTCTTTTACTGCCCGCGAGCGGGCTGTCTTTCCAGAACCGGCCTGCAACGGCGGCAGAAGCACAGTCGCAACTTCCGGTGCTCTTGAAGCAAGCCCAGGAAGCATTTGCCCGCGGAAACTTTCTGCGCTCCGCAGAGAACTTCCGCGCCGCTGCAAAGCTGAGCCCCAACAATCCACGCATTTACCTTGTCCTCGGCATCGCCCTCATGAACGCGGGAGAGCACGCTGAGTCTAATGCAGCCCTCGCCAAAGCGAACACGCTCAGGCCTCACGATTTCGAGACCGTGCTGGCGCTCGCGCAAGTGGGAACTTTGTTGAAGAATTACGACGCCAGCCAGAAGCATCTGGCCGAAGCAGCCAGAATGCGGCCGGCCGCCCCTCAGGTCGCATTGTTGTCTGTACAACTGCACGCCTCCAGCGGACAACTCGATGGCTTGAAGGAGGCACTTCGAACCACGGCCCGAGCTTTCTCTGAAAACGGCAAGCTTCATGCGCAGATCGCGCAGTGGCTGTTCGATTTGCGAAAGGAAGAGCTGGACGATTTGGCTCTGTCGGCGTTCCTGCGGGCGGAACAAAGCGGGCACCTCGACGCCGGCGTTCGTCTTTCATTGGCTAGTCTGGAGAGCCGGATGGGCGCGTTCGAAGACGCCGTTCAGAATGCCTCCTGGGTGATCGAGCAGGCCCAGGTTTCCCGGCAGCGCAAAGCAGCCGCAGCAGCCGTGGCCGGAGAAAGCTGCGCCAGCCTGGGACAGCAGGATCGCGCGGTTCAATATCTGCAAATGGCGGTGGAATTGGACCCCCACGTGGAGGAGTACTACATGGGCCTGGCCCGCGTTCATCGAAACAGGAAAGACTACACAGCCGCCGCCCAGGTCTTGACGGCTGGGAGGAAAAGCTTTCCCCTGTCTCGATTGCTATGGCAGAGCCTGGGAACCGATCTGCTGGCAGCCAAGGACTATCGCGCTGCAGCAAGCGTCTTGGCTGCTCTGGTTCAGCAGTTCCCGAACCAGTTTGACGCTTACTTGCCCCTGGCGCAGGCTCACAAATCGCTGGGCGATCTCGAGTTTTCCGCGCAAACGCTCCAGAAGCTGTCTGAGCTGCAACCGAAGTACCCAATGATTCACGTGATGCTGTCGCAAGCGCTCCTGGAGGCCGCCCCTTCTAATCAACTGGCAGCCCTGGATGCACTGGCGAAGGCAGAAAAGGCAGCCCCGTCCGATGCGGAGATCTACTACCTTCGAGGAAAGCTGCTGGTGTCCATGGGGAGGCCCCAGGAAGCCGCCGATGCCTTGGAGCGAGCAATTCAGTTGCGGCCCAATTCACCGAGTTCGTACTATCAGCTCGGCTTGGCCTACCAGAGATTAGGGAAGAAGGAAGCGGCGCAGGAGCAGTTTGAGAGGAAAGCTCACCTGGAACAGTCTCGATAGAGTCCCCGTGCTTGGGGACATGCCGGCCCACCGTAGCGCAGAGCCCGCGTTTTCTGCGGGTCTGCGGCAGTAAAACCAGCGACTCGCAATCCAGTAGGTTCGACACGCACCTATCCATCCGGGCCTGCAAAAAACCAAGGCCTTCGCCACCGCGCTGTTCCAAATAGATCTTGCCAGCCCGCTTCTTCGCAAGCCGCAGACCTGCAAACTGCGCAGGATCTGCGCGACGAAAAGCAACTCAGCGCTTTTCAGTGATTTGCCGAAACACCCTCAGCAGATTCCCGCCGAGGAACTTCTGGATGCGCTGTTCCGTGTACCCACGCCGCAGCATGGCGTCGGTAATCATCGCCAGGTCGCTGACGTCCCGCATTCCGCGTGGCAGAGTCGGACCTCCATCAAGGTCGGTGCCTAAAGCGACCGAATCTTCGCCAACCAGCTGAATCGCCCGGTCGACAACCTCCACCCAGCCATCGACAGACAGCTTCAAGTCATCGGGCGCCGACATCCCAAAATAGTCGCCGGGGTATTGGGCAGCCACCCGTTTGTCGATTTCAGCGATCGACAACAAAGACTCCTTGTGGCCAATGCCGCTCCGGTCCCAGAAAACCTTGCCTGTCGTTTTGGTTTTCCAATCGAAAAACTTCCGGCTGTGAAAGTCGCTGCCGATCTGAAAGCCGATCACTCCTCCCTTGGCCGCCAACTTCTTCAACAACCGCTCGGGCATGTTGCGAGGAATGTCGTTGAAGCTGCGCAGTCCATGATGCGTCGCAATCACCGGGACCGAGCTGGCTTCAACCGCTTGCTCCAGCGTCTCGTCTGAGGCGTGCGACACGTTGATGACGATTCCCAGGCGATTCATCTCCCGGATGACCGCCCGGCCATGGTCGTTCAGTCCGTGCCACTTGCCCGGTGCGCAACAGGAGTCGGCAAATTGATTTGCCCAGTTGTGGGCTGGAAGCTGAATGACGCGCACCCCAAGGCGGTGCAGGTCTCTCAGGACAGCCAAGTCCCCGTCGAGGTCAAACCCGCCCTCGATATCGAGCACCGCTGCAATCTTGCCCTTTCGCTGAATGCGCTCGATGTCGGAAGCATTCAGAGCCACCTCGATCAAGTCCCGGTTCTTGGCAATCTGATCGAGGCAAAAGTCGATCAACCGCAGGGACTGTTTCGTTTCGAACCGTGCCGGATAGTACTCCTCCGCAATATACAGGCTGAGAAACATTGCATCGAGCCCGCCCTTTTTGGCCCGCGGCAGATCGAAGTGGCCATCAGAAAGGCTCTCGCCGATGTGCCCTCCAAAGTAGAAGTGGCGATTGATCGCGTGCAAGTGCGCATCGAACACCAAAGCCTGCTGGTGAATTCGGGCAGCGCGCTCCGAGACTTCTGCGGGCGACCGCAGCACTTGAGGCGGCAGAAGCAGGCAGGCCAAGGCCAGCCACAAGCACCTTCCAAGACGGCCAGCCCTCTTCTCTCTGAGCTCTGGATGCTTCACAACCTCCGGCTCGGCGGCAGCAGCTCGTTGTGGCTTCACAGACTGGCGTGAAGTGCCAAGCTCTATTTTGGTCGGACTAACCAATGTCGTCGTCATCGATTCTCCAATTTAAGCCGCGCGCGAACAGGCCCGTCCGGGCGGCTTGAGTCCAGCCGTATGCTGGCGGGCCTTCGAAGGCGGGGTGTGCGCCGCGCGGGCTTCTCTGCCGCCATCGGCGCGACCTGCAGGAAGCCCGACATTTGCCGTTGCGCAACGGCCTGTGCCATGCACTGTTTTTTCGCAGCACGGATCCCGTACGGTTTGCAACGAGAGCCGGTAGAAGCCGGGATTTCGAAGCATCAGCCAGCATGGCAATCCACACTGGCCGCCATCCGCTGGTTCGCGACTGCCAGACTATTCTCGTCGCTTGACCGCCGCCAGCTCCGCTCGGACAGCGTTTCGCAGCAGCGCCAGGTCGTTGGACAGATCGATCATTTGGAACCCGAGCTCAATCCAATTGTTTGCCTCCGCACCATTGGGCACTGGAATCCCCGCGGGCTTGCCTGCTTTCTTGCAGCCTTCCAGGACGCGCAACAACATGCTGCGATGTTCTGGGCTCTTGGCCGCTTCTCCTGGGCGCAACCCCATGGCGAGTCCTAGATCGTTTGGGCCGAGGAATCCAACATCCACTCCTGGAACCGACATGATCTCGTCGATGTTTTCGACACCTTCCGGATCCTCGATTTGAGGGATCAACAAGATCTCATCGTTGGCTCGCGCTTGGTAGTCGGCATAAGTCTGGTTGCGTCCGGTACCGGAAGAGCGCTTGCCGGCAGGGGGATAGCGCACGGCTTGAACCAACGCTTCCGCCTGGCTTCGGTTGCTGACGTGCGGTACCACCACACCTAGCGCGCCGCAGTCGAGGATTCGCGCAATGACCTCCGGATCGTGTGTCCACGGGCGAGCCAGCGGAACCGCGCCTCGCGCCTCGATCGCGCGAAAAGCATTGGCAGCCTCGGCCAAGCCCCATGGAGCGTGTTCCAAGTCTACGGCCAGCCAATCGAACCCCTCATTCGCCATCAACTCGGCCGAAAGAGGTGAAGCCAGATTCAACCAGGAACCCACCGATACTTTTCCACTGCGCAGCCTCGGTCCCAACGGATTACTCAGAAGCATCGTTCACTCCTTATGGATGTTGTGCCCATCGAGGGCATACGCTTGTTAAAATAATTCTCTGAATCGCGCAAGCCTTGCGATTCTTGCGACGGTGGCGGACCCATCTCATGGAGGGCTGCCTCGCCAGGCAGGCTCCAATCAGAGAGTCGGCATCAGGCACATTCGTGCTTCACGTCTAAATACCCACACCCGTTAACCCGCCTTCAATCTGTCTCACCCCGGTTCACCGGTGCTTATCCACGTTTACCTGTGGTCATTCCTGCACTCTCCGTGTTCAGCCGTGTCCATCCTTGGCCGTGTTCAAACCGTGTTTATCCATGGTTTCAATTTCGCCATACCAAAAGGCACCTGTGGACCAAGGCCTACCGTTGCCAATCTCTGCGCCACAGGTTGTAGAACACGGTGCCCGCGACGAAGTACACCAAAGTTGCTACTGTTAGCCAAGGCTTCATGGCGCTGTGCGCGGCGGCAAAGTCTTCGGCACTCGCCATGGCGACAGACAGCGGCAGGACAAGGCTAGCCACCAGCGCGGCCAGTGCCAAAAGGCCGGTGGCACGCTTCAGCAGAGGATTCGCACTGGACCTGCGCGGCGTCACTGCAGAAGCAATGGTGGAGGCTGGAGTTCGGGCGGCAGCCACCTCGGGTTGAACAGCCACTCGTCTCGCCCCAGCAGCCGACGCCAGAATGAGGTAGAGCATCGCGGTCGTAACGTAGACTGGCAAGAATAGATAAAAGAGGTGAAGCGTTTCACTGCGCTCCAGCAACAGGGCCAGGGCGACTGCCGCTCCCCAGGAGAACAGCGCTGGCCAGTTGAGCAAGAGCTTGCGGTGCGACGCCCAGTAACGAGTCAGTCCGAACCTCGGGAAAATCCAATGCTCGGTCACGACGATGGCGCCGGCAGGTGCGAGCAGCAGTCCGTAGATTCCTACGAAATCCAGCATTCGCGTAAAGACAAAAGGGAAACAGGCAATGAAGGTGGTCACCGCCCCTGCCACCAGGGTCACGCGAGCCCGAGACCAATCGGGCGTCACAGCTTGCAGAGCCAGCCCCGCTCGATACAGCGTCGGATTTGCAGTAGTCCAGCCAGCTGTGATGACGGCCAGAATTCCCGGCCAGCCGAGCGCTTGATAGGCCACTTCGCCTGAATCCAGCTGAGGCAGTGGAGTGCTTAGCAACAAACTGGCGCCGACGCCCATCATCCCGGCGCATATCCAGGCCACGTAATGCCCCAAGAACATCCCGAAAGCGGAAAACAGCCCATAACTCGCCTTCGGAGCGTAGCGGAACAGCGCCATATCCGACAAGCCGCCGTGCATAGCCAGGTTGCAGATCCAGGCGAACGCCGCAACTTTCCAGAAGCCTAGAGGCGGACTGCCGTCAGGCGTCTTCCCTGTCCAGACGACCTTGCTGGCCGCTTCCCGGAACGCGTCGAAGCTGCCGAGGTCTCCGAGGCCCGCCGATTCAGCAAGCTTCGGCAGCATGACCACTGCGCCCGCGATGAACATCAAGAGCATCCATGGCGAACAAACAGTCGAAAACGATGCCAGCTTCTGAAAGCCCAGAATCGCGAGAGTCACCACAACGGCCCCAACCACCAGCACCAGGAACACGAAGCGAATGTCAGTGGGATACCAAGCTACCTGAGCCGGGATGTTGAACGGAATCCGAACTGCAGAAGCCGAAACCGTGATCATGCAGCCCGCCAGGATGCAGAACAGAATCGCATTCAGGACGTTGTACATCCCGGTAACTACGGGACCGCCGATTCTTCTCAAATACCAATAAAGCGTCAACCGGGTTTCGGTGGCGATTGGGGCGCAAACCAGCGTCCAGGTCAGCACCGCCAGCAGATTTCCCACGAGCAATCCGACAAAGATGTCTCGGACGCTCGCTCCCCAGTTGACGAACAAAACGCCGATGACGAACTCGGTGGCCGCAACGTGCTCGCCGGCATAAGAACCTGCAAAGTACCCTGGGCCCAGAAACCGGTCGTGAGAAACCGGCTCGCGGTCGAACTCGTAGAGCTTGTCTGTTCGCTGCGACACACTGGGCGCCTCGCTTGGAGCCGTGTTTTCCATAAGGCGAGATTCGGTCTGCAGATGATGGCTCACGAGTTAGTTCCTTCTGCTGCGGCGTCCGCTTCCAGGAACGATCGTGTGCTGCCGGCTTCAGGCAGCCAGCGGCACCTCGCAAACGGGTGCGCTCACTGTTCCCTCGTCACCGATCGTCACGACGCGATACTGCGGCGGATGGATCTCGAGGATCGATTCCTCGCCACCGCTTTGGTGCAGGCATCGCCGGTAGGTTACGGACCCGGTGCCGAAGACGGGCACTCGCCCGATCCTGTTCTCCCAGGGATAGTGTGTGTGTCCGTGAAACACAGCCAGCACCGAAGAGTCGGCGATCAAGTCCTGAAGGCGGTGCAAGTCGGGTGGCGTCATTGCGTCGAACATCTCGACACCCACGTGTACCGGCGGATGATGGGTCAAGACAACGGTCGGAGTTCTGGTTTGCAACTGTTCCCTGAGCCAGTCGAAGGAATCGGGCACGAGCAGATAGTTGTCCATCCGCCAGGCGCCCCAATCCAAACTCAGAAACCGGATGCTGCGCACTTCCCAGGCGTAGTTGAACAAACGAACGGCCGGGCTGCGCGGAAAGAGCCGGGCCAGACACTCGGGCCGATGGTCCGAGTTCCCAGGAATGTAGTACCAGTCCAGATTCAAGCCGGCGGCGGTGACCTGCAGCGGCCCTGGAGCGCAGGCATCGCCCTTCAGTCCATAGATCCTCTTGCCTCCCTCGTAGGCAGCCGGATGATACGAGTCGCGTGCCAGATCGCCCGTATGAGCGATGAACGAGGCTCCGTGGCCGTCATTCTGAGCAATATGGTGCAGCACCGCTTGCAGCGCTCGGCCCGCGCCATAGTTGTTGACGAGTGTTTCCGGAGTTTCGCCAACGTGGGTGTCGGTAATGTGAATGAAGGTTAGCGGCATGTTTCGAGACCAAGCGGGAGGCCAACAAAAAACGCAACAGGCCAAACCGATTGCGTGACCGTACTCGCCGAACGACCAGGCAACTATATCACGTTAGGGAACACCCGTCGGTCGGCCTACGCCATGGCAGAGCTCTCGACGTCGATCGCTCGACCGTGCCGTTTCGTGGCAGCCCCTTCGTATATTCCCTCGTCATCTGTATGCTCCTCGCACGTTGACTGCGTCTACCCCAACAGATACCATGCCGTCGATGTTGCGACCCTGAAAGGGTATCTCAAAGAGCGCATCATGACATCAGTCACCAGTCCATTCAGGAACAACCGCATGGCCTCTGTTTCCGTCTCAACCGCCGCCCGCCCGCCACGGCATTCCAGGTACTGTTTATCCGTGCTGACGCTCCTCTTGCCGATGCTCATCCCTCGAAACGGCTGCGCAAACCAATCCCCGGCGGGCGCTCCTTCGACCGTACAATCCCATCTTCCATCCGCCGACGACAAGACAGGAACAAACCCGCTCAATCTTCAACACTCCGTCACCGTGTCGAACCAGCTCGAGTCGTGGCCGGATAACCTCATCTTCAATCGAGCGGCATACGCATATACGATGCCGCTTGCTGGGCGTCGTCTGGCCGCACGACTCGAACTGCCGCTCGTAATAAGCAACATCACGGGCCGCACCGAAGCAGGTTTTGGCGATCTGGCGGTCAGAATGGTTTCGATCCCGCGACTGACCGCACGTTCGGGGCTGGTGGTTGGTCTCGACACGACCTGGCGCACGGCGACGAACAGTGCGCTCGGAATCGGGAGGCATTCCTTGGCGCCATTCATTCAAATGGCTCTTCTCCCAGCGGCGCGGACAATCATCGCCCCACGCTTGAGCCAGCAGTTTTCGTTTAGCGGACAGAAAGACCGTCCCGATATCAACAGAACTGTTTTAGGCCTTTACATGGTCTGGCTGCCGGTCCCGGAGATGTGGTTTGTGGCAGAGCCGGAAGTCGCCTTCGACACTGTGCGCCACCAGAAGTATGGGAATGTCGCGTTTGAATGGGGCCGTCTCCTATTCCGGGGAGTCGGGACATTCATCCGGCCAAGCATAGGTATGGGACGAGTCGGAGCGAGGCCGTTCGACTGGTCGATTGCATTCGGCTTCCGCATTACTCCCTAAGTGGACCTCATCGATGATCTGGCACCCCCCTATTTCCAAGCATCTTAAGGTTGCCGCAATCCTCGCGGCGATGGTCGCAAGCGGAGTCGAAGGCACCTGCTCCATCAGAGCAGTTCCAACCTACGGCGCTGACGACGGCGGCCCTTCCCTGCTCTTGTCCAATGCTGATGGCTCCAATGCCTACGCTAGTATTGTGCGCTACCAGGGCCGCGCCACCTGCACGGGCGTCTTCATCGACACGATCCCTGAGGGTCAAGATCCCGGCGATGCGCCTGCTTATGTCCTGTCCAACGGTCACTGTTCGAACTTCCCGGGACCCAACGAGGTGTTGATCGATCGTCCGGCTGTCAGGAATCGGGTGATTTTCAACTTTTTCGCCGATACGCGAGACCAACAAGTTGCCGTTCCGGTTGCGCGCATTGCCTATGCTTCGATGAAGGGACAGGACATCGCCGTGCTAGAGCTGGCGGAGCGCTACGCCGACATCACAGCCATGGGGTTCGCATCCTGGCGCCCGTCGCTCAAGCTGCCGGAGCGGAACGAGCCGGTTGTCATCGTCGGAGCACCTCTCCAGCACAATCCGGAAACGGCCTTCCTCCGCCTCGCTGCATGCCAGGTCGACGGCAGGGTCCCGCATGTGTTGGAGTTCAACTGGCATTGGTACGATTTCGACCGGTATACCTGCGCTGGGATTCAATCCGGATCTTCGGGATCTCCCGTCATTTCCCGTCTGACGGGCCGCCTGCTGGGGCTTGTGAACACGACGACTGCGGGTGGCAGGCCCCGCTACACGGAATGCTCGCTGGACCACCCCTGCGAGCCTGCCGCGGGAAGCGAGGAAAGTCGTCCGGAGACGAGCTATGCCACGCCGCTCGTCAGGCTGGATCGCTGTTTCGATCGGACGGGGCGCTTCAACCTGCGCGGCTCCGGCTGCCCGCTAGATCCCGGTGATCAGCTCCGCGTCACGCCGACCTTCATCGGACCCGTCAATCCCGGATTGGCCACCGTGCCGATCGGCCGCCCCAGATATCGCTGGGACGTTTCTGTCAGCGGCCCGTTCGAACTGTATCGGTACAAAGTGGCTGCCGTGCCTTCACAGGACTGTCGCGACCTTCGCGGTTACAGCCCGCCCCGTCGAGTGGGCGAACGGCCGATTATCGATGATCCGCTTCCCACTGACGACGGCTGGCGATTCCTGTGCGTTGTGGGCGGAAGCCAGTCGCGCTGGGGCAACGCCTGGCAAAGCATCGATTTCCCAACCGTGGTGTCAGCCCGCATCGATACGGTTCCGCCCCGCATTGAGGCCCCACTCACTATCGAGGACATTGATCTCTCGTGGCGCGTGAGGTTCACGGGGCTAGCTCCCGAGATCTCTTTCTACACCTTCAAGTATGGGCCTTCTGTTGAAACCCGGTGTGATGATGCATCCGGATACAGGCCTGCCGTCCTACCTTTTATCGCAATCCCGAAAAGTGGAGGCCCGTACACGTTCTGTGCGGTGCCTTACGACAGCGCGTTCAATCCCGGCAAACTGATCGAGGAGCGGTTGCCATAGCCGCAAGATCTGACGGATCTTCCTCGTAAAAGGCGTCTGACTAGCAGTAGACTACCTGGCTTGGCTCATGCTCATCATCTGGAATGCTGGTGACTCATGAACGACTGTCGGCTCCGAGCACTCCACCTGCAAGAGCAGCCCTAGCTTGGCGGCCACAACCGCGCTACTCAAGGGCCATCTTGTCGAGATCTTCACCAGTGGCCTTCAAAGGAGTGTTGCGAGCCTTAAACCCGTTGACCTCGAGTATGTAGGCAACAATATCGGCGTAGGTGCTGGCCGGCAGTGAACCTGGCTGCGATGGAGGCATGGTAGTTCGAGCGCGATCGAAGAAAGCGCGAACACTGCGGCGAGACCATTTGGTCTTGAAGTATTCACCGGCAAGAGGCGTGCCATAAGAACCGTTTGTCATCGTACTCCCATGGCATACGGCACAGGTTGCGTTATAGGCTGCCTTGCCACTGGCTGCCTGTGCGGCCGTGAATTGTGGCGGCACTCCATCAACAATCGGGGGATCTGCTGGTTCCTTGGGTTTCCGTACTTTGCTCACTAAGGGCGGTTCTTCCGCCGCCCCAGGCATCCCCTCGCCGACATAGGTAAAGGCGAGGACCGCGCCAGGATTTTCCATTTTGGAGACTACACCGGCGTCTTTCGCTGCGGCAACACCACTGGGATCGGTCGCAATATAGATCGTCCTCCCATCAGGGCTCACAGCCGTGTCTCGATACCGGTCCTCCAACTGGAAATAGCGCGAAAACGGCCCAGCCGTCCTCTTCCCGTCGGGGCTCAGCGGCAAGACATACAGCGAACCACGCTTCAGAGTCGGTACGAGCAGAACAGGGTCCCAACCCGGAATGCCTGACCCTTTCGATTCGTAGTACTCCACGCTGGAGACACCTACGGTCGGCCAACAAACAAACTCGACACCCTTGCACGCCGTGTCTGCGAAATTAAACCCGGTTGCGACTGTGAACATCGTCGCCAGTGGGTTCACAAATGGCCTCCGAAAGGCAGACTCCAGCTCCTGCGGCACCGAAGACGGAATCGCGAGATCATCGTACTTCAATTGGGCACAGGGCGTGCGTGAGTCCGCCCATCGCGCATACTTATATGCCTTGTCGTCCAGAAGCCCGGCGACATCTGGCCATCCGTAGTTGGAACCGGGCGTCAAGACGTTGATCTCGTCATCGGTCTTCGGCCCGTGTTCGGACGAGTAAAGTAGTCCATTCGCGGCAACGTCGAGTCCTTGAGGGTTGCGATGGCCATAGGTGTACACGTGGCTGACAACACCGTTCAGCTTGGGGTTGTCCGACGGTACCGAACCATCCAAATTGATCCGGAGGGATTTTCCAACATAGGAAGCGTAGTTCTGAGCATCGACTTCCTTTCGCGTCGGCAATCGCTGAGATTCGATGGGCAGGCAAAAATTCGCGAACTGATTGTGCCCTTGATCGCCGGTGGTGAAGTGAAGTTTATTTGCAGGACCGAGTTTCAACCGCCCGCCGTTATGGTCGTCGCCGGCTGGCAACCCCGTAATGATGTTCACAGCATCGGACAGGGTTTGATTCGCCACATTGAAGTGGAGGCGCACGATCTTGCCGTAGAGATAGCGGTACGGGCTTGCCGGATCGGTCACATCCGGATCCGCTCCTTTCCTCTCGTCAATATAAGTGTACGCGACGTACACATAGTCGTTGCCGGTTCCCTTCAATAGTTCTGGATGCAATGCCATACCCAGGAGTCCGTCCTGACCGCCTGGGGCAGAAACCTCGTCGATGGTGATCGCAACCCTCCGTTCGCCAGTGGCAGGGTCGATGCGCGTAACCCGCTTCCCGGTGCGCTCGGTAACCCAAAGCATGTTGTCAGGTCCCCACGCGAGTTCCCAAGGCCCTTCCAGCCCGGAGACGAGCACTTTCTTATTGAATTGTTTGGTTGCTCGTATGACGGAATCCGGACCTTCCTGGGCGAAAATCGCACCAAAGAACGCCACACACGCCAGCAAACTGCCTGTTCGGAATAAAGATTTCATCGATGCCTCGCACACAGGAGAAAATACAAAGTGCGGATTTTAGTTCTTTTGCGGATGAAACTCCACCAAGGTCCCCCAAACGCCCCAACGCCGCAGCAAAGCTGCACGCGCCAGATCAGGATCAGCATTCAGAATCATTCTGACGCGCGTGGAGCTGGCTTTGGCATTCCGCACTTCCCGATTTAGTGAGATGTGCTGGATCGCTGGCTCTTCGTCTACTGGTCGTCCGTTTTCTGGGTGAGTTCTCCGCAGTTGCTGCAACTGTCCAGCGGACTCTAGAAAAAA
>VFZK01000033.1 GCA_016871215.1 Acidimicrobiia bacterium
CAAGACAGACGTAGGGTGCGTTGCGCTTTTCAACGCACCACTAGCACCAACCGCGGAGGCGGTGCGTCGAAAAACGCGACGCACCCTACCTCTTTGAGTTTCCATTCGGCAGGATCGAAAGCATTTTTCGCAAGTGCTGCCCCTAAGCGCCTAACGAGATCCCGTCCTTCTGAAGGGCACTTGCCCGGAACTTCCGCTCCGGGGCACTCTGTGAAGCGTCGGCCCCGCTCTCAATCGGCTGGAAAGCCTGATCCAGGTCTTGAAATATGAAACTGCACACGGCAGATTACGCGGTCATCATTGGCTACTTCGTCTTCGTCTTGGGAATTGGATTCGTGCTCAAGAATCGCAGCACGAGCGGTGTGGAGTTCTTCCTGTCAGGCCGATCGCTACCGGCCTGGATCACGGGACTCGCTTTCATTTCCGCCAACCTAGGTTCTCTGGAAGTTATGGGCCACGCGGCCAACGCTGCGAAGTACGGCATGATGGCGGCCAGCTGCTTCTACTGGCTCGGAGCGATTCCGGCGATGTTGTTCTTGGGCGTCGTGATGATGCCGTTCTACTACCAGACCAAGGTTCGCAGCAGTCCAGAATATTTGAAGTTGCGGTTCGACGAGCGCTGCCGTGGGTTCAATGCCATTGGTTTCGCAATTCTCACCGTTTTCATGTCAGGCATCAACATGTATGCCATGGCTCTGGTGTTCAATGTCTTCTTGAATTGGTCCATGGATCTGAGCATCTGGCTTTCGGCCTCCACAGTCATGATCTATGTCCTTCTCGGTGGTCTGAGGTCTGCGATCTACAACGAAGTGCTGCAGTTCTTTCTCGTCTTCGCCGGTCTGATGCCGCTCACATTCATGGGCCTCGCTGAGGTGGGTGGATGGAAACGTTTGGTCGAAAGGCTGCCTTGGGAGTATGGGCACGCGTATGCCGTCTTTGCGGACCCGCTGCAGAACCCGATGGGAGTGTCTTGGTACGCCGTGGTGTTCGCATTGACCATCGGAGCGGGCACGTCCTATTGGTGCACCGATTTCTTGATCGTTCAGCGTGCGTTGGCCGCGCGCGACTTGACTGCGGCACGCCAGACTCCGCTCATTGCCGCCTTCTTCAAGATGTTGCTCCCCGGCATCATCATCGTTCCAGGACTCATTGCGCTGGCCGTCATTCCCGACCGCGTCGAGGGGCAATACAACATGGTGATCCCTTACCTTCTCGAGCGCTACTATCAATCCTCGCCTGGCTTGTTGGGTGTAGGACTAACCGCCTTACTGGCAAGCTTCATGTCTGGAATGGCTGGAAACGTGACGGCGTTCAACACGGTTTGGACTTACGACATCTATCAACCCTATTTTCGGCCACGCCAGTCCGAGAATCACTACCTGTGGGTTGGGCGGATGGCGACGGTATTCGGAACGGTGCTGAGCGTCGCTACCAGTTACCTGGTGATACGCTTCAAGAACATGGGCGATTATCTGGTGCTGATCTTCTCCTTGTTCATTTTTCCCATGTCGACTGCGTTTTTGTCGGGCATGTTCTGGAAACGCACCACGTCGACAGGGGCCTTCTACGGCATGGCCACTGGGGTCGTCGCCAACATTGCGCATTACCTCTTGTACCGCTCGTCAATCCTTCCCTATCGAACCGAGATGGCCGCCAACATCTACATTATGATTGTCGGCTGGACGCTCGGATTGGCGGTGACAATCGTGCTCAGCTTGGTCACTACGCCACGCCCAGAGAGCGAGCTGGTTGATCTTGTGCATTCGCTGTCGACATCCCGAGAAGAAAGACCCCTTCACTGGTTTCAGGCGCCCGTATTCTGGGCGGCGATGCTACTGGGGATGCTTGCGGTCCTGGCGTACCTGTTCTGGTAATTATTGACAGCGGCGTGAGCCAAGCCACTCGCCCGAAGAGTGGGCTCACCGCTTTGACGGGAGCGCGAAACCACCCCAGGGTCCCGTCAAAGTCGTGAGCCCTCCCTTACGGTCGGGCTACTGAACAACCGCGTGGGCCAACTTACGAGACTTTGACGGGCCCCTGGAAACCACCCTGAATTGTATTGACAATTTCAGGATGCCACGCAAAAGATAGTTGGTTTTTTCAACGGTGGAGAGCTTCCGCACCCTGCGACACAACGACATGGCCAAGTCAGACCATCGGCGATACAACATCAATAGCATCGATCGGGCGCTCAATCTCCTGGAATTGCTGGCAAAAGACGGGGAGGCTATAGGAGTCACCGATCTGTCCAGGCGGCTGGATCTCGACAAGAGCATGATTTATCGCCTGCTGTCGACCTTGGCCATTCGAGGCTATGTGGAGCAAGATCAAGCGACGCGCAAGTATAAGCTGGGGCTTAAGGTCGTCGAGCTTGCAGGCATGAAACTCAGTACAGTCGAGATGTTCTCCGTAGCAAGGCCACTGCTCAAAGGCTTGGTGAAGCGGACGGGTGAAACCGTCCACATGGCGATGTTGGTGCAGCTGGATATCATTTGTCTGGACAAGGAAGAAGGCCCGGCGATTCTGAATATCAAAGGCGGCATCGGCGACAAATACCCTCCCCATGCGGCGGCCATTGGAAAGGCGATCATTGCCTATCTGCCCGAAGAGCAGCTGCGAGTCATCCTCGAAAAGCATGGCATGCCCAGATACACCAGCAAAACGATCACCAGCGTGGACGCGTTGAAGCGCCACCTGAGAGCCGTTCGGGAGAAAGGGTACGCTGTCAACGATGAGGAGACCTATCTTGGTGTCCGATCCATTGCTGCTCCGGTCAGAGATCGTAAAGGAGAGGTGGTCGCTTCCTTGGGCCTCTCTGGGACTGCGCAACGGATCTCCCGAGAGAAAATCGAAACCCTCGCCAAAGCGGTCATTGAAGTGGCCGACAGAGTTTCAGCGGAGCTAGGGCACTATTCTTCGCCGCGGATCTCGGCAACAGGATAACCGGCCCGGATCGCGCAAAAAGTTTCGCTTGCTACCGAAATAAAACAGTGGTTTATTATTAACTACACATTGGACTGTGCCGTTGGGTTCGCCCCGGTTAGCGCGTCATGTACGTTGCGAGGAGCTTGACCTCGTCTGCGTAGCCACAATCATCGCGTTTTCTGCAATGAGGGCTTGTACCACACCGCACCGCAAAGACGACTTAGCTCAGTAGCCCGAGGGGCTGCATGTCGGCTTAGCGGACCGAGAAGCGGAGAATCAAAGATGCTTCGAATTCTTGAGTCATTCTCCTTCCAGACCCCTTCACTCCGAGCCTTTGCACAGCAGCCAACCCTGCCCTGGGAATGGGTGCGATATTGCCGCCGAGCCTGGATTCTCGCGCTGGCGGTTTTTTTCGGTCAGCACGCTTCTGCAACTGTGGGGCAGTCCTTAGAAGGTGGAGAGCCGCGCCTGGTGTCGATCTTCCCGTTCGTCGCGGAGCGGGGGTCACAGCCGGACATCGAGGTTCGAGGAAACTGGCTCGACGGCGTGTCTGCGGTTTGGTGCGATGAAGACGGGATGAAAGGGCAAGTCATAGCCGTAGAAGCCATCGACGATGCCGTGAAGCCGAAGGTGAATCCGCTCGAGAAGCCGCAAAAGCCGGTGCAGCTCTATCGCGCGCAGATTCGACTTCAGATCGAGAAGCAGGCCCGTCCAGGAGACTACTCGCTACGGTTGGTTTCGGCTCGTGGGATTTCCAACCCCATCCGACTTCAAGTGGTGGATGGCGGCTTGGTACTGGAAAAGCAGGTTTCGCAAGCGGCGTTAGATTCAACAGCCTTGAAGTTGCCGGCCATCGTTTGCGGAAAGATTGCGGAGCCTGGAGACGTGGACGTGTACACGTTTCACGCAAGCAAAGGGCAGCGATTTCGCTTCGAGTCTATGAAGGGCGCAGACGTGCCCGGCGGGAAATTCGCAGTCGAGCTGGGAGTTTACCGGAGTGGAGGCAGCTGGTTCGACGCCGGGCGGCCGACAAGGCTGCTGTTCGAAGAAGAACGCTCATCCGAGCTGATGGCAGTGGAATCTCAAGGCACTTATCGGTTTGACGATGCCGGCGAGTACTCTCTGCGCGTGTCAGGTGTCTATGGGCAAGGCTGCCCGGACTGCGTTTATGGTGTGAGCGTGTTCGCCAGCAGCGCACCCGCCGGGTTCACGGCGGGAACCGAAACGGCGCCGCCGCACTGGTCCGAGAGGAAGCTGACGCGGCATCTAGGATCGGATTGGATGAAGCAGTTGGCCGCACGCTCAATACCGGAACGGGAATCGGCTTCCACCAAAGTGGATACCGGTGAGAAGGCCGGCACAGCGGAGTCGGCCGCCAAGGATGCAACAGCCATCGCAGCCAAGGACACCCTCCCCCAAGTGGTGGTTGAAGGTAGCCCAAACCAGACGAAAGCCCTCTCGCTACCCGTCGTGGTGGAAGGTGCGGTTGAGCAGCCGGGACAGATAGACACCTTCAGCTTCAACGTCGAAGCCGGACAAAGCCTCGCAATCGAACTGGAAACGCCCAAAGCCACCCTCCCGTACTTCAACCCCCGTATTGGTGTCGTAGATAGCCAAAACCGGGAGGTGCTCTCGAACGTGCATCGCCGCCTCTCGATGTACAACAACAATGCAGAACCGCAAGTGTATCTTCGGGCAGTGGAACCCAAAGCCACATTCAAGTTCGAACGGGACGGCGATTACCAATTGCAGATTCGGGATATCACTTCGCGGTACGGGTCACCGGATTTTCGCTATCGGATTCTCGTCAGGCCGCAGATTCCACATGTCGGAGAGATTAGAGTACTCGCGGCAGAACGTGGAGAGGGAATGAGCCCGGCGGGGAGCGAGCTGAACCAAATTAACCTGAGGAGGCAAGCGCCCAAGAAGGTCGTGCTGCTGGCCTCCTACGAGGAAGGGTTTACGGGCGACCTGTCTTTCGCCTTCGAGGGCCTGCCCGACGGGGTCAGCGCGCTGCCGGCGATGCAGTTTACCGAAGAGCGGGCGCCGCTGGAAGTGACGCAAAACGCGGAGATCATTGCGCCGAAGCAGCAGAAGACGGCCATCGTTCTGGTTGCCAGCGCTGATGCTCCACTGACCCGCGAACCCCGTCGCATCCGGCTGTTCTGCCAGCCGAGTTTGGGCGGGAAGCTGGGAACAAAGTTCCACGTGCGGGATATCCCGCTTATGGTCATTACGGCCTCGACGCCCGCAGCGGGAACGAAAACCGGCAGCTAGGACAGGATTCCACGATGACGCATTGGAAAGGGGTAGATCGCAAGGTGACTGCCATCGCCTTGGCCTTCGTGTTTGGCTCATTGACGGCGGTATCCGGCGAGAGCGAGCCTGCCCAGAAGCCGCTGCGTTCCCTTCGGATCGTGCCCTCAAACGCAGCCATCTGGGGCGCTCCGCCCATCCAGCACTTTGTCGTGATAGGCAGGTCAGCTGACGGCCTGGAGCAGGATGTAACCTCGGAAGTCCAGTTCACTCTTTCGGACTCCGCTTTGGGCCAGATTGACCGTTCCGGCAAGTTCGTCGCTCGTGGCAGCGGCGCCGTAGCGCTGACGGCCAAAGCGGGCGGGCAAACCGCGAAAACAACCATCCGTATCGAGGAATTTGAGAAACCCCGTCCCTTTACCTTCGTGAGAGACATTGGAGGGATCCTCACGAAAAGAGGCTGCAACGACACGAACTGCCATGGAGGTGTTAAGGGAAGAGGCGGATTGAGACTATCCATCTTCGGCATCGATCCGCGAGAGGACTACAAATGGATTGTCGAGGGAGGACATTTCCGCGTTTTGACAACCGAAGAGAATCCCAAGTATTCGCGGGTCAATTCGAAAGATCCTGAGAAGAGCCTGTTGCTGCTGAAACCGACGATGAGTGTGGCCCACGGCGGTGGCTTGCGTCTGGAGGCGGGCTCGGAAGATTACCGGGCCATTCTGAACTGGGTGCGCGAGGGTGCCCCTTATGGCGAAGAGCCCGAGCAGCAGGGAGTAAGAGTCGAACGAGTTGAAGTTATCCCTGCGGAAGCGGTGTTGCAGGAAGGGCAGCGGCTGCAGTTAGTCGTTACGGGCTACTTGTCCAACGGAAAAAGGGAGGACCTCACCGAGAAGGTCCGGTACCTGAGCAATGACGAGCACGTGGTGGACGTGAGCGACACGGGAATGGTGACAGCGAAAACGCTGGGTGAGACGCACATCCTGGTTCGCACGCCAGGCCATACCCTAAGCGCTGACATCGGAGTCATTCAGGGTCCTGTTCGCCACTTTCCGAAGCTGCAAGCTCGCAACTACATCGATGAGGAAGTGTTGGGCAAGCTGCGGCGGTTTCACGTATTGCCCTCGGAGCTTTCTGGTGACGCAGAGTTTCTGCGCCGGGTGTGTCTGGATCTGACCGGGACTTTGCCGCCGCCTCACCGGGTTCGAGAGTTCATCGCCGACAGCAATCCACAGAAGCGGGATCGGTTGATCGATGCTCTGCTGAGCTCTCCGGAATTTGTGGACTACTGGAGCTTCCGTTTCGGCGACCTCCTGCGCGCGACCTTTGTGAACTCGCTGACGATCCGAGGGTCAAGGGCCTATCAAAACTGGATCGCTAACAGTCTCGCCACCAACAAGCCCTACGACCAACTGGTGCGAGAACGGATTGCCGCGCAGGGTTTCAGCGCTCCAGCCCGAAACTTCTACTACGTGGCCGAATTGACGACCACGGAAGTGCTGATGCCAGAATTGATCCGGTTGTTCATGGGACGCCGAATCGAATGCGCACAGTGCCACAACCATCCTTTCGAAACCTGGAGCCAAAACCAGTATTGGGGATTGGCGGCATTCTTTGCTGGCTACACCGAAGTGAGAGATGCACAAGTTGGCAATGGGTTGATTATCGATGTCCTCGGTGGGGGCCACGTGGACCAACCCAAGGAAATGAGAGTGGCGAACCCAAGGACAAAGGAAAAGGTCGATCCGACCTTTCTGGACGGAACGAAGCTGCCGGAAAAGGAGTGGATGGACCCGCGCATGCACCTGGCCAGGTGGGCGACTTCGCATCCTTACTTTGCCGAGGCCTCTGCGAACCGGGTCTGGAGCTTCTTTTTTGGCCGGGGCCTAGTGGAACCTGTCGACGACTTTCGAAGCACGAATCCGGTGTCGCACCCGAAGCTGCTGCAGACCTTGGCCAAAGACTTCAGAGATAGTAGCTACGACCTCAAACGGCTGATGAAGACCATCGTGCAGTCCCGGACGTATCAGCTGTCTGCGACGCCAAACGCGAGCAACAAAGCGGACAAGTCTGCCTACTCGCACGCACAGGCCAGACCACTGGAGGCAGCCGTGTTGCTGGATGCAGTAACCCAAGTGACGGGCTCTCCGGAGGCGTTCGAGTTCCATCGGTTAGCCGGCGACGGCGCAGCCACGCCTGGAACTCGGGCCATCGACACCATCGCCGACATCTGTCCATCCCAGTTCATGGACAATTTCGGACGCTCAACGCGCAAAGCGCTGCCAGCCGCCTCGCCCCAACCCAACCTGTTGGCGTCGCTGCACCGCATGGCCGGCCCGGCGTACAACGAAAAGATCGTGCGGGAAGGGGGGCGCCTCAGCGAACGGATGGCGAAATTGGTTTCGGACGAACAAATTCTGGACGAATTCTATCTGGCGGCCCTGACGCGGTTCCCGACTCCAACCGAAAAAGCGGAATTGCTCAAGGTGCTGTCAGAACGGCCAACGCGTCGTAAGGACACTCTGGCGAGCCTCGTTTGGGCAATTCTGAATTCGCGCGAGTTTGCATACAACCATTAGGAGTTTGGCGTCATGAAGAGGACCGAATGCTATCGCTGCCTGGGAGCGGCGCTCGCGCGTCGCGACTTTCTGCGGGCCGGAACGTTGAGCTTTCTTGGAATGACGCTGCCCGATTTTCTTCGCTTCGAGAGCGTGCAGGCACGCGCGGCGACTCTCGCAGGCAACTCTTTGCCCAAGGCCAAGGCTCAGGCCGTGATTCTGGTTTGGCTTGAGGGCGGCCTCAGCCAGTTGGAAAGCTGGGACGTGAAGGCCAACGGCGCATTCAAGACCATCCCGACGAGCGCCCCAGGAATTCAGGTCGCCGAGATTTTTCCACGCATCGCCCAGCACATGGACAAACTGTCTGTCATCCGCTCGATGAAGACAGAGGAGCGAAACCATCCCCAGGGAACGATTCAGACGCTCACAGGGCATCGTCCCATCCCGGCACTGAAGTTCCCGAGCGTGGGATCGATCGTTGCCAAGGAAGCAGGATCGCGCAACAACATGCCTCCGTTCGTGATCGTGCCCATGCCGACCGAAGGGGATTTCTTCAACTACCAGGAAGCTTACCAAGCGGGATTTGTCGGATCGGAGTACGACGGCATGATCCTGCCGGACCCGAGCAGGCCTGACTTCCATCTGCCGGATCTAAGCCTGCCGAAGTCGGTGTCGAGCGATGTGATCGCAGATCGCCAGACGTTGCTGCGCATTGTAGACCGCCACTTCCGCCAGAAGGAAGAACTGGCAGAGTTCGCAAAGATGGACGCCTTTGACGAACAGGCCCTGAAGATGCTGCTGGACCCACAGGTCAAGAAAGCCTTTGACCTCAGTCAAGAGTCGGAAAAAACCAAGGATCGTTACGGGCGCCACCGGGTTGGGCAGAGCATGCTGCTGGCGCGCCGGTTAGTGGAAGCGGGCTGCCGGTTCGTCACCGCCGCAGGTTACAAGCATGGACAATGGGACACTCACGGTGACATGGAACAGCTCCTGCGCGGCACGCTGGCTCCGCTGCTCGACCAGACGCTGTCCGCGCTGATGGAGGATCTGACACAGCGCGGGCTATTGGAAAGCACCGTGGTCATGGTGTCAGGAGAGTTTGGCCGGACACCGGTGATCAACCCGAAGGGGGGGCGAGACCACTGGCCCGATTGCTGGTCGTTGCTGGTCGGAGGCGGGGGAATCGCAGGCGGCCGCATCGTCGGGGCCAGCGACAAGGAAGGAGCTTACGTGGCTGACCGTCCCGTGGCGGTTGGCGACCTCTATGCCACCATCTATAAGGCCATGGGCATCGACTGGACTCAGACTTATATGTCGCCAATTGCCCGCCCCGTTTACATTGCTAACGGCTTCGACGATGTGCCGGGCAATCCTCTAAAAGAGCTCATTTGACTCCGAGACCTCTGCCAAGTCTGAAAACGATCCTCTATGAATAATGCCAACCGGTTCAGGAAGAAAATCGACACAGGCGAAGTTTGTGTCGGCATGGCGATCACGTTTAGCGATCCGGCCGTCAGCGAATTGGCTGCCGAAGCTGGGTACGACTTCACCTGGATCGACATGGAACATGCGCCGCTGGACAGTTTGACGACCCTTGGGCACGTGACGGCGTTGCGGGGAACTGAAACGGCGCCTTTTGTTCGCGTGCGTTGCAACGACGTCAATGTCATCAAACCAGTGATCGATCTGGCGCCGGCTGCGATTGTCGTTCCAGCCGTCAATTCGGGCGAGGAAGCGGCGGCGGCCGTGCGCGCTTGCAAATACCCTCCTCACGGCATCCGCGGCTACGGCCCACGTCGTGGGCAGCGATATGGGGCGATCTCTCAACCCGAGTACCTCGAAACGGTAGACCGGCAGACCCTGGTCATCGTCCAAATCGAACATATCGATGCTGTCAGGAATCTGGACGCCATTCTCGACGTGCCTGGCCTCGACGCGGTCTGCCTTGGGCCAAACGATCTCTCCGGATCGATGGGAAAGCTCGGCCGAACGAGCGACCCTGAGGTGGTCCGGGTCATGGATTCCGTCATCCAAAAGGTTAGACGCACGAGCGTTTTGCTCGGTGTTTCTACCGGCTACAGCCCGGATACCCTGCCCATCTGGATCGAGAAGGGTGTGCAGTGGATCAACCTGAACGTCGACTGGATCAACTTGTTCACACAGTCCAAGAACGTCGTCGATGCCGTGAGGAACACCGCTGCCAGGATCTCTTGGCCCTCTCGCGCCGTCATGTCGTAGGGACCTAAGTTTTCTGTTGACGGTGTGGCGGCCCTTGGTATATTGATTATTAAAACAGAGTTTCATTATTAACAACTCCTTGACGGTTCAAGGAATGAAGCAGGGGGGGCTTGGTCCGTTCGAAAAAATCGCTTCAGCAACCAGCAGTTTCGTCTCTACACCAAAACATGTTCAACTTGCCAGGCGGCAAGAGGAGAATAGTCGATGCGAATCCCAACCTTGATGAGCAGGTTCCCACTGGGTGCGGTACGCAATTCCTTGGGCCGGATGAAGACACGTCAGGTGTTTTGCATCCTTGTTTGTTCGCTGCTGTTTTCGGCTAGCGCCCTATTCGGGCAGTCGATGGCCGAACTCGCGGGAACGGTGATCGATTCCACGGGAGCAGTCTTGGTTGGGCTTCAGGTGACTGCAGCCAGCCAACAGAGTGGCGTCACCAAGTCGACGGTGACGAACGAATCGGGAGCTTATCGGCTGCTCAATCTTCAGCCGGGACGGTACGAAATCACGGCTTCGCTCACCGGCTTCAAGACTTATAGCAGCACCGCAGAGCTGGAGGTTGGCCGCGTGACGACCCTTAACATCAGCATGCAGGTTGGAGAGGTCACCGAAAGGATTGAGGTTGAAGCGCAAGCCGCGGCGCTGGAGACGGAATCCCAGGCGATCAGTAACTTGATCGAGGGAGCCTTCCTGAAGGACATGCCTCTACTGTTGCGGCGCCCAGCCCAGCTGCTGAACATCTCTGCAGGTGTTACCTTCACCAGCACCGACCCACGCTCGTATTTCAACCCCTTCTATAGCGTCGCCGGAGGCCGTCAAAATACACAGCAGTATTACATCGACGGCGGCAACGCTTCCAATACCCGCGTGGAGATCTCGATTCTGGACATGAACCCCTCAATCGAAACGGTCCAGGAGTTCCGGCTGGTTCAGAACAATTACAAGGCCGAGTTTGGTGGTGGAGGGGGAGGCCTGATGTTGATTAACACCAAGTCAGGAACCAACGAAGTGCATGGATCACTTTGGGAGTTCCATCGTCAAAAGGCCTTCGACGCTCGGAACTTTTTTGCACCTGAACGAACTCCTTTCCGAGAGCATATCTTCGGTGGCGCGGTGGGCGGGCCGATCGTCAAGAACAAGCTACACTACTTCGGCTCCTGGGAAGCAACTCACAATGTGGTCTCTTTCCCTGTCTTCAGCACGTTTCCAACCGCCGAACAAAGACGAGGTGACTTTTCGAGGCGATTTAACCGGGATGGCTCCCCGCGAGTGATCTACGATCCCTTGTCCACGAGGGTGAACCCCGACGGCTCCATCACGCGGACGCCGTTTCCAAACAACATCATTCCGGCCGATCGAATCAATCCGATCGCCGCGAAGATCGCATCCTACTTCCCAGAGCCAAACCGGGCAGGGCTTGACCCTTCTCAAACCAACAACCACTTCGCTACCCGGAACGAGTACTTGGACCGCAATGCCTATACCGCGCGGATCGACTGGGACAAGTCGGAGCGCGACAAGATTTTCCACCGCTTCCTGCTGGACTTGCCTCAGTTCGAAAACGATGGACCCTTTCCGGGCCATCCAGGGTTTGACACCAGCAAGATCGTCGGCGGCAAGAAGAACTTGTCCGCGCGACACCCGGCTGATCCCAACGACTTTATCACGCCTACCTGGAGCAAGAACTTCCTGACTGGATGGACCCATGTGTTCAATCCCCAGCTCGTCAACGAGGTGCGCGTGACCTACAGCACAAGGCTGTGGGGCTCGCACAACCCCAGTTCCGGATTGGGTTTCCCCCAGCAACTGGGCTTAAAGGTACCTCCGGTCAGCACGGGTACTTCCTACAGAGGCGCCCCCAACAACCATTTCCCCAACGTGAATGTGGAAGGTTTTAATTCGCTCGGCACGAACTGGGGTGGAGGAGCGTATCAAGTGCCGATGCGCAACTTCCACGCAGCAGACACCATCTCGATGCTCAAACGCAGCCACTCCATCAAATTCGGGTATGAGACGAGACGTTCTTCGTCGACCTACTACTTTAAGAATCAATCCTCAGGCACGTACACTTTCCAAAATCGGAGTACCGCAGCGAATCCCACAGCCGCCGCATCTGGAGACGGTTTAGCGTCGTTGCTGCTGGACTTCCCCATCTCTGGAAGCCTGAACGATATTGACAATCGCGTGTTTCACACCTGGTTGCTAGGCGGCTTCATCCAGGACGACTGGAAATTGACCCCGACTCTCACAGTCAATTTGGGGCTGCGATACGAAACGGATACACCCATGTCGGAGAAAGATGGCAAGATTGCTGGGTTTGACGCGAAAGCAACGAATCCGGTGTCGAACACGCCAGGAACGGTGACGTTTCCGAACCGCTTCAACGTTTACGACCTGACGAACTTCATGCCGCGGGTTGGCTTGGCTTGGAACCCTAGAGGCGGCAAGACCGTGATCCGTTCAGGCTTCGGAATGTTCTACAATCCTCCCTACGGCGCGAGCATCTGGGGTATTCCGGGGACCTCGCGGCCCGACGTGGCGCGCACGCTATCGGTCAGCTCGCCAGACAACGGCGTGACCGCACCCTATTTCCTGAACAATGGCTTGCCGGCGAGGCCTCCTTTTGACCGAAGCCAACTGAGTCCGGGCTTCGGTGCAGTACCCGTTGGCTCGAATCCTTTCCTGGCCCCCGACTTCATCGACAACAATCGATCGATCGCCTATAACATGATGTTCAACTTCGATATCCAGCACGAGTTCAGGGGTATTACTTTTGAGATCGGTTGGTTAGGCAATATGGGCCATCACCTGGACCGTGGTACGTTGCGGCTGAACCAGGTGGCACCGGAGCGGATGGGACCTGGGAACACCCAAGTCTTGCGTCCGTTCCCTCAGTTTAACCAGGTCAACATGTTTACGG
The DNA here is from genome assembly GCA_016871215.1 of Acidimicrobiia bacterium. Taxonomy (GTDB): domain Bacteria; phylum Acidobacteriota; class Terriglobia; order Versatilivoradales; family Versatilivoraceae; genus VFZK01. The sequence goes on from VFZK01000033.1 coordinate 12,898, forward strand.
CGACCATCGGGAACTCCAGCTACCACGCGATGGTCATCAAAGCGGAGAAGCGATTTGGCGACAGCTTTGGGTTTGTGTCGAGCTACACTTGGTCGAAGTTTCTCGACGACTTCGCTGTCTCGAACTTCTACAACCGAGGCGTCGACAAAGGCCCTTCCAGCCTGCAGCGGGCGCACCTGGCCCGTTTCAGCGGAGTCTATAACGTCCCGTGGGGAGTTAAACGCAAGTATCTCAACACGGGACCGGTAGCTCACATTGTCGGTGGCTGGAACTTGGGTGGCATCTTCACGGCCGATGCTGGACAGCCGCTGACTTTCAACGCCGTCCCGAATCAGTGCAACTGTTTCAGTGACACCAATGTGCGGCCCAACCTGATCGGAAATCCCAAAGGTCCGAAGAAAATCAACAATTGGTTTAATTTGGCAGCGTTCGAGCATCCGGGGAACTTCAGGTTTGGGAATTCAGGCCCGGGTCTGGTTGAAGGACCTGGACTCTGGAACATTGATTTTTCCGTCGGCAAAGATGCTCACATCAGCGAGAACAAGGTTCTGAATTTCCGAGTAGACCTGTTCAATGCTCTAAACCACACCAACTTGTTGAATCCGATCCTGAGCATCTTTCCGGCAGGCGCTCCAGGAACCACCAACGTCATCACAGGCTCGCGGGATGCGCGACGGATACAGTTGGGGATCAAGTTCAGCTTCTAACCATCGGCGTTGGTTGTACCGCGACGCTCTGAGGCCCTCTCGGGGCCTCAGAGCCAGCAAGCCAGAGGCTTGCTGGCACCACCTTCCGCTGAATTCCGTGCCCGTTTGTAGTGAAGCACGCAGTGCTTTGTGAAGCACGCAGTGCTTCAGAAGGGCCGCACTGCGTGCGGCACTACGAGCGCAAAGCCGGCTTCGAAATGTAGAAACCTCCAGAGTGAAGCACGCGAGTGCTTCACGGCCGCACTGGCGTGCGGCGCTACAAGCGTTTGGGCGTGACGCGCGTCTTATCGATCAGTGCCGGACTCGCTGCGACCCTGTCAGGGTCGTGCTTCTCTGCTGATGCAGTCCAGTCCCTCGAGCTGGATTTGCGCTATTTCGCAGCACGAACGAATCGTGGGTTTGCTGCCTGGCCGCGAACCCGGCGCCTGAATCATGCGTCGAGGGAGGCACAAGCGATAGAAGAGTACAATGCCCTCTTCGGTCTCCTCTCATCGATGGTGTCGTGCCCTGGTCCTCGAGTCAACTTCGTGAAGTGTCAAGCCGATTCCTTGTGAGGGTTTTCGCAGTTCTTGTCTTCGGGATACCTGTCGTCTTTTCTGCGTTAGACCTGCCTTTCCCCCTGCCTCCCATCCTTCCTGGCCTTCCTGAACAGCATGTGGGCAGCGAAGCCTGCAGTCCGTGCCACGCAATTCTCTTTGAAAAGTACCGGACCGTCTCCATGTCGCGTTCCCTATACCGGCCGAGTCGCGAGGCTTCCCCTGAGTTTTTTTCCTCGAGTTCAACCTTTGTTCATGCCAAGTCTGGCTATCGTTATGAGATGAGCGAGCGCGGAGGCAAGTTCTACCAAAAACGCTTCCTCCTCGATTCCCGTGGGCAAGCAACGAGGGTTCGAGAAGAGGAGATCTCCTATGTGGTTGGCTCCGGCAACCACGCACGAACCTATCTTCGGCATCACGCCGATGGGCGGATCACTCAGCTTCCTGTCTCCTGGTATGGCGAGAGCGGGAGTTGGGGAATGTCTCCAGGCTATGACGAGCTGTGGCACCCCGACTTTTCCCGAGAGGTCCGCCACGACTGCGTTTTTTGCCACGCTTCCTACCCCAGGCTGGTTCCTGCCACAAGTTCCAACGAGAAACTGTTTCCCTACGAACTGCAGATGGCAATCGGTTGCGAGAGATGCCATGGACCTGGCGCCGCCCATGTGAACGCGGCCAGATCTGGAGCAGACAGCGGGCAGATCCAAACCTCCATCTTCAACCCGCGAAAGGCCACCAAGAGACTGCAGCGCGATTTGTGTTACCAGTGCCATCTGGCAAGTGGAACGCACTTCGCCCGAGATCGGATCTATCGGCCAGAAAGACCTGTGTTCTCCTACCTTCCAGGGAGCCCCCTCAGCAGCACGGTGGTCAATCTGGACTACTCCGACGCAGCCCGGCCAGCCGACGAATTCAAGATTGCGCATCAAGCCTATCGGCTCGAGCAATCGGCCTGCTTTCAAGCCAGCAACGGTGAAATGACATGTACCTCCTGCCACGACCCTCACGAGACCCCTGCGCCGGCTGAGAAGGCACAATTCTTTCGAAGGAAATGCCTGCAGTGCCACCCGAAGGAAGCGCACGAAAGGAAACTGCCTGGCGGGGCCCGTCATGGCGGCGACTGCGCGAGCTGTCATATGCGGAAGCGGAATCCGGAAGACGCCGTCCTGACGGTCTTCACCGACCACAAGATTCAGAGACCTGGTCCGGGATTCGCTTCTCGGACCCGAGGCAACCGGCCGAAACTCGCTGGTGAACCCCAAGAAGAGCTCGTCGTGTACAAGTCCCAGGAGATTTCGCCGCTCGAAGAACACTACTTCCTAGGCATGGCTTATCTGCAGCCTCCGCCCGAACGAACCACACCGCCGAATGCCAGCCAGAGACAAAGAGGGATACGGCTGCTTCAAGAGTTCCTACGAAAGGCTGAAGGGTCGCCGAACGGTCAATACGTCGCATACTCTTCCAGAGCCTACTACGTCCTGGCGGAGAGCTATCGGCAGGGTGGCCAGCTTGAGCTTGCTTCCGAAGCGTATCGGAAATCGATTGCCTACGACTCCGCGTTCGCTGATGCTTACGTCAACACGGGTGCCCTGCTTGCTGAACTCGATCGCCCTACGGAAGCACTCCAAAGCCTGTCGAAAGCCCTCACTCTCCACCCGAAAGATGCGATGGCTCACCGGAATCTGGGCAGCCTCTTCGCCTGGCAGGGAGACATCCCGCAGGCCATCCGCTTCTTCGAACAAAGCCTCAGTATCGACCCAGACAACGTGGGCGCACTGCACTACCTGGGCAAAGCGCTGGCGCTGGCCAGGAATTACGGCGACGCCGTGTCTGCCTACGAAAAGGCCCTCGACAAAGAACCGCGAAGCTCAGAGGTCTACTGGGATTGTGCCGAAGTTCTACTGGCACAAGGCAAGAGGGAGAAGGCCTTGCTGCACATCCGCACCGGACTCCGATATTCGCCCCGCCACCCGCGAGGATTACAACTGCTTTCCTCTGCCACCCAGCAACCTGCCAAGTGACAACACTGCAAATTTCGTTGACTCGCTCCCCTGCTGGGATCTTTAATTGGCACACCCTGTCTGGGGTCCCAGCTCACGGGCCCTCTCCGTGCTGCAGGGTAGGGCGCGAACCGTCGAGCGAAACGGCAGATCGTGTTCTGTAGACCCGCTGGGCAACGAGCCAAGACGATCGTTGTGGGTTTCCAACGTGGGCGGTTGAGTCGAACACACAGTTGACGCCTAGAGAGCACAGTTGCTGGCCTGCTGGAACGTGTCAGGATCGAGGATCGATGCGAATGAGAAGACGAAACCAGGTTCAGAGGATCTGTGTCTACGCCGTTGCTTGGGCGCTGAGTGCGACGGTTCTGGTTGCACCCAGCCCTGCCAGCAGCCATGAAGAGTTTTCGGCAGTGGAGCATCAACGGCAAACGATCTACCACTCGCCCCAGAGTCCGGGATTTACGAGCTGGGTTGCGGCATGGACGATGCCTGACGGCAGTTTGATGGTGAGCTTCACGCAGGCCACCGGCCCGATTGAGGGTCGCGCGCGAGCTCCCAAAGAGGTGCAGGACAAGCTCAACTGGCCGCCAGACGGAAGGGCGGGCTACGACATGACCGGCCTCGATATGAGAAACGTCCACCTCCGCTCGGCCGACTCGGGCAAGACCTGGCAGCAGGTGAGTGCTGATGCCTTCAAGTCCTGCATGAACGGTGTGGCGGGCGAAGCGCAGACAGCCTTCCAGGATGGAACCGTGATTCGTGGCGTGTGGGGCTATTACCTTCCGTACAATCCTGAACTGCCGAAGACCGGTTACTTGGAGCGGTCCACGGATGGGACGATGACCTGGGGTAAGCCCGAAGTGTTTCTGGACCCTGCCAAGTATTCGGCTTGGGCGAAGCGGCTTCGCATTCTGCGCGATGGGCGACTCATCATGCTCGGCGGCGTGGCACGCGTGCCCGCCAACAGCCGCACGCGGAGAGAGTACAGTGGCCTGTTCGAGCCGTTGTTGATGGTTTCGAGCGATCGGGGAAAAACGTGGAAAGGGCCTCTGCCAGTGGTCCCGGCCGAGCACCAGCGCAATTGGGGAGGCGAAGAGTTCGACGCTGCGGAGTTGGCCAATGGCGATCTGCTGTGTGTTTTCCGGCGGCCTGATCCGGCTGACAAACGCCGGGAGGTGCGGTGGCAGGGGCTGCTCAAGAAGTCCGGCGAGACGTGGACACCCGTTCATGCCGGCCCAGCTCCGTTTCCGCACAGCGGGCACCCGGATGTCCTGGCGACGCGCGAAGGGCCGATCCTGCACCTGGCGACGCGGGGCATCCACTGGACCAACGATGCCGGCAAGAGCTGGCATGCCCTGCAGATACCCGGGACGGCTTACTATCCCAGGACGGTGCAGGCGGCGGACGGCCGAATTTTCGCTTTTGGCCACGTCGGTGGTGACGATGCCTATGGCAAAGTCGATCAATCGATCGTGATGGACTCTTTTCGCCTGGTGAGAAGTGCCTCGTCGCAGAGTCCGCAAAAGAAGCCGCGCTAACGCCCCGTTGCCGCCTGGCTTGAGCGCATTTTAGCTTGGCAGGTTCCTCTCAATCCCAAACCAGGAGATCAAGCATCATGCTGCACATCCCCGCTCTCAAAACAGGAGCCGCGCTACGAGCTGTCGAGAGGACCGCAGGACGCTTCTGGCTGGCGGTAGCCTGGCTCTGCGCCGGTGTTTGGTTGTTCTCTCCGGTTGCGCTGGCACAGCGGCCAGCCAAGGAGTGGTTCGCTGTTGCGAATCAACACGCTCTTGCCTCTCACCGCGTCGAGTGCGAGCGAATTCCACTCGGCGAGCCCGATGACTACAAAGCCTGTGTTGCCCAGTTGCCAAGCGGCGAACTGCTGCTGACCGCTTTTCACCAATACGAGAAGCCGGAGAAGAAGCTCTTCGAGCAGACACTGCTGTTTCGCTCCCGCGATGGCGGCCGCACGTGGTCTGGGCCAGAAAAGCTCGATCTGCCTGGCCGGGAACCTTATCTCACGGTGGCTCGGAACGGCACCGTTTTCATGACGGGGCACCTTCTGGCGCGCGACGTTCGAAACCGCTGGGGCTACACCACAGGGTTCCTCCACCGCTCGACCGATGGCGGCAAAAGCTGGGAATCGATTCGCATCGAGTCGGAAGGCATCAAACCGAACGCAAGCAATCACTCGACGCGCAACGTCCTCGAGCTCGCCGACGGGACGCTGCTGCTAGGTGTCGACTACGACAGAGGCGGCGGCCCCTACCTGATGTGGCGATCCAAGGACGGAGGGAAGACCTGGGATAAGACCGTGCGGTGCCAGCCTAAGGACTTCCAGAGCAAGTACGGGTTTTTCGGTGGCGAAACCTGGCTCTGGCCTGCACGCTCTGGAAAAATTTGGGCGCTCGTGCGGGTCGACAGCAACGAGCTGCCGATCAAAGGGCGGCCGATACAGAGCAAGAACGACCAGAGTGACCATTTCATTCTCTTCTCGTCGTTAGACGGCGCCAGGACCTTCGATCGGATTGGCGACTTCGGCGACTACGGCGAGATGTATATGTCCATTCTGCGGTTGCGCGATAAGCGCCTGTTGCTGACCTTCACGGTGCGTGACCTGAAGCCGCCCCTCGGGGTCCGCGCGTTGCTCGGTGTCGAAACCGACGATGGGTTTGAGTTCGACTTCTCCCGCGACCGCCTCATGGTAGACACAAAAACTGGGTCTCGTCCGCAAGGTGGCGGGTTCGGGCCAACCGTTCAACTCAAGGACGGCACGCTGGTCACATCCTGTTCGTACCGAGGTGAGGACTCGAAAACGCACCTCGAAGTTGTTCGCTGGAAGCCACCAGCCAAGAAGTAGCGCGCCCCTTCGCATAGCGGTCAGGGTCTCCTCAGAGCTCCATCACTCGACTGATGATGACGGAGAACCACGGATGAACGCGGATCAGGAGTGAACAGTCTCAGCAGAACGGAAGCAACAATCAGCAACAGAACGGAAGCAACAATCAGCAAGGGTCAAGAGTGCGTCGTGTAACGGAAACGCACCAACACGTCAGTGGCTCGATGACCGCCATCCGTGTCCATCAGTGTTCATCCGTGGTCAAAACGATCCTGCTCCGAGCCGACAAGACTGCAGCCACGAGTTGGGAACCGCGGATCAACACGGATGAACACAGATCAGAAGTGAACAGTCTCGGGAGAACGGAACCAACAATCGACACCGATCAAGAGTGGCTGGTAACGGGAGCGGCAGTGAAAGAGCGGGGTTCTCCACGACCGCCATCTGCTTTCATCTCGTTCATCCGTGTGCATCGGTGTTCATCCGTGGTCAACATCAGAGCACGAAGTTACGACTCGGGCTGCCGCTTTGCGGGAGCCGCGGGCAAGAATCCAGGAGATGCCAATGCCAGACCGTGAAACGCTGAAACAGGAAGTGTGCAGAGCAATCGAGGCGCGCCGTGACCGCATCATTGGCGTGGGCGAGGCCATCATGGATTCGGCGGAGCTTGGGTTCAAAGAGTTCCGCACCGCCGACCGGGTGAGGGAGTTGCTGGCAGAGGCCCAGCTGCCCTGCCAGGACAAGCTCGCGATCACTGGCGTCAAAGCCGTACTGCGCGGCCGAGAGCCGGGCCCTACCGTGGCTTTGATGGGTGAGCTGGATGCGCTGCTGTTGCCGGAGCATCCTCGTGCCAACCCCGAAACTGGCGCAGCGCACGCTTGCGGACATAATGCCCAGATCGCAGGGTTGATGGGCTCAGCCTTGGGACTTTCGGCAGCCGGCATTGCCGAGCACCTGGCAGGGAACATTGTATTTCTTGCCGTGCCGGCTGAGGAATACGTAGAAATCGGTTATCGGGCCAGCCTGGTGAAGAGCCGCAAGACCTCTTTCCTGACCGGAAAGCAAGAGCTGATCAAGTTGGGATGTTTCGACGACGTCGACATGGCGATCATGATTCACGCTAGCAGCCCGGAGTTCATCGACGGCAAGATCGGCGTCACCTCATCTCTCAACGGCTTCCTTGCGAAAAACATCCGGTTTCTTGGCAAAGCGGCGCATGCAGGAGCGGCGCCGGAACAGGGCATTAACGCGCTCCACGCCGCCACGTTGGCGCTGGCGGCGATCAACGCCCAGCGGGAGACGTTCCGTGACGAGGACTGCATTCGCGTGCATCCGATCGTCACTAAAGGCGGCGACTTGGTGAACATTGTTCCAGCCGAGGTGTGCCTGGAGACTTATGTGCGCGGAAAAAACTGGCCAGCCATTCGAGACGCGGCCCAGAAGGTAGATCGCGCTGCGCGCGGTGCGGCCGTGGCGATGGGCTGCCGGGTAGAGATCGAGACCGTTCCGGGCAACCTGCCGTTGCTGAACGATCCGAATTTGGCGGCACTCTTCCGACAAAACGCTGAACCGATGTTCGGTGAAAACTCCTACAAGCAATATCCCCACGGAGGTGGATCGACCGATGCTGGCGACCTGAGCCACTTGATGCCGGTGCTGCATCCCATGATGACCGGCGCCCGTGGAAACGTCCACAGCACCGACTGGCACATCGCCGACCCAGATTCGGGTTATCTGGCGCCTGCCAAGGCACTCGCGATGATGGCGGTCGATCTTCTATCGGACGGCGCCGCCCGAGCGAGGGAGATCCTGTCGAAACATCGCCCCGTTATGACGAAGCAGGAATATCTGCAGACGCAGCAGTCGGTCTTTCACACCGAGCAGTTTGACGGGACGCGGTGCTGACAAGCGCGCGATCGCCAGTGACGCTTCGGTCCCACGGCGCTTGATTGCCCGCGTTTCAGGACTACGCCAATGCGCGCTAGTATTACTATGTTAAGTCTTGTCCCGATACTTTGGGTGGCGCACACATGGCGCAGTTTGTCATGTGTGCGTACGGCACGCATACATTGCAAAAAGCACGATGTATGCGCCACCCGAAGAGACTGAACAAAGTAATACTATACATAGCGTCATAAATAATGCCGCATAGTGTTCTTGCTTTCAAAGCCTCTCCTTGCCATAGTCGAAGGGCAAGGAGGGCTTTGCCCATGCGAAAACTTACG
>VFZK01000034.1 GCA_016871215.1 Acidimicrobiia bacterium
ACGCACGCAGCCAGTGGTAGATCGTGGTGCGGCACAAGCCATAGCTGGCGATGACCGCGCTCGGGCGTTCGCCTTCGCGCACACGCCGCACCGCCATCATCCGAATGGTTTCCGATGTCTCATGCGAGAGCGCCCGACCGTCAATTTGCATGCCGGCATGATACTTCAATCACTTCTCAATGTGTAGCCTAAATAAAGGACTTGTTAGTAAATCGATGAGTCGAGGTCGAGCCCTTGCTGACGCGCGGGCTACTGATTTGGTCCACGCGGTTGTTCAGTGCAGCCCGACCGCAAGGGAGGGCTCACGACTTTGACGGGACCCTGGGAGCTGGCCGCAAGTCCCCATCAAAGTCCCGCGGGTTGCCAGGCCTACATAGGGCCCGTTGCTGACGCGCCGGCTGCCGAGTGGGTAGAAACCAAGCTTGTCAGTTCCCCGACCCTCAGAGGGCTCAGACTTCGAAACCAAGGCAGATCGGGAAAGAACCCAGGAGCCAGCTCCCCAAAGCTCCCACAAAGCCGTAGCGGCGGGTCGCAGCAAGCCTGCCAGCCGAACGTTGACAGGATCCGGATTCCTTCACGGCACCGGGATCCTGCGATCAGCTAGAAAAATCGAACCGTGTAAGCAAAGCGCACACCGCGTCCTAATTCGGGAGCGAAGTCTTTGATGAAAGACAGGTGGTTGCGATACAACCGGTCGCCGAGATTAAACGCATTGACCGAAAAGATGTGTGCCAGGTGCCGCTGTGCGTAGGTATACGAAGCCGCGAGATTCAATACCGCGTAACCGGCCGTCCGGGTCTCGTTGGTGAACACGTCGTTCTGCTGGTTTGCCAACACCATTTCGGGCTTCAGGCTGAAGCCTCGATGACTCGCTTCGATTCCCACTCGCCCGCGAAGCGGCGGAATGCGAGGCAGTGGCGCGCTCCTGTCTTTGAGCTGAGCGTCGACTGTATCGAGGCCCAAGTTGAGCCAGAGGTTCGGACGCAGGGCCAAGTCAACCCCCAGCTCGCTACCGAGAAACCGGCTGTCGCCCTGCGAGTAGTCCGCTTTGGGCAAGCCATCTTCAATCGCTCCGGTCGGCGCCAAGAACACGAAGTCGCGAATGTTGTAGTAGTAGAAATTCGCTTCAGCCCGCACGCGTTCTCCGTTGTGACGCAACGAGAAGTCCATTCCATCGGCTCTTTCTCGCTTCAAGTTTGGGTTGCCGACCTCGAAGGTCAGGGTGCCTATGTGCGGACCGTTGAAAAAAAGCTCCTCTAGGGCCGGTGCCCGGTAGGAGTGGGTGTAGTTCGTCACGAAGGCTCCACTTCTCCACAACGGAACGTGAATGCCCGCCGCTCCCGAGAAGCCGGTGAACGAGCGTTTGTCCAGTCCTAACGGGTTGTAACGGTTGTGTTCCAGCCTTCCACCGAATTGGAATCGGAACCGTTCGAAGCCCACTTCCTGCAACGTAAATAGAGCGGCAGCGTCCTGATTAACCGGTGGTGACAGCGATTCAGCGCCACGGGCCTCATAGTCGCGGCGCATGCCCCAGAAGCCGAAGCTTCCGGTCAAACGGCCCGCGCGGCGTTGCTCGAACGTGGCTCGGTAGACATATTGCTGGTTGTCGAAATTCGTTCCTGTCTCATCACCCTCAAGCTCTTGATGCTGCCAGTCGCTATAGTTCAGCGAAACGCGCAGGCCCTCGATATAGGAACCCGGGGTCCGAATGCCAAAAGTCACTGGCACATAATGTCGGCGAAACACAAGGTCGATGTCGGCCGCTGCTTCGTCCGAGTCCTCGCCGTGCTCGTGGCTCTCGAACTCGCCGGCGAACGGAATGCCATATCGCCCGTCATTCACGCCATAGCCAAGACTGAAAAAGGCTCTGTTGCCAAAATAACCGAAACCTCCCAGCCCGTCGCCGATGCGCGTTTTGGAATTGGGTATTTGCCCGAGCTGCGTTTGGTAGTCGCCGGTTCTCTGCCCGCCCCCGTTACCCCACACGAGCCAGTTTCCCGTTCCGTATTCGAAACCGGCGCTCCCACCGCCCTGAGCGTTACCTGAACCTCCCACGGCAGAAGCGTAGCCGCGCAACCCTTCGTGCGGGTGCATATGATTCTGGTGATGGCTGGTAATGGCATTCACCACGCCACCCAAGGCATTGCTGCCGTAAAGCAACGTGGCCGGGCCTTTGACAACTTCCAGACGGGCCAAGTTCAAGACGTGAAGTGGTTCACCATGGTCACCCGACTGGGACGACAACGAGCCCGTGCGTATCCCATCCTGGAGAACCAGAACCCGGTCTCCGTCGAACCCACGAATAACAGGCCGGGCCGCTCCTGGGCCAAAACTGCGTTTGGCGATTCCCGGACGCCGGTCAAGCACTTCGCCGATCGACGTATGGCTCTTCTCAACCAGGGTCACTGAGTCGAGAGTCGTCACGGATTGGAACGCGTCGAAAGCGGTCTGCTCACGCCCGGTGGCCGTAACGGTGACCTGTTCTCGCGGTGCACTGAGCCGCAAGACGAAGTTGGCAGTTGTTTCGAGACTGGCTACCGTTACGCTCTTGGCCATGTCGGGAATCCCATCCATATGTACCAGCAGCGTGTATCTGCCTATGGGAACGCCTTCGAATTGGTAGGCGCCTCGCTCGTCGGTTTCGGTCGAACGATTCAGTTGAAGAATCAGCACCGAAACGTCGTGCAGCGGAGTGCCATTGTCGCTCAGAGTCACGACGCCCCGCAGGGTCCCCGTTGTCTGGCAAATACCGGCCGCGGCCCAAAGCGAAACGGCCAAAAAGAAAACAGCTCTCACCGAGAGTCTCATCCAGATTCCCTCCTGTCGTTGTTTGTTCGATCTGCCGTCCGTGTTCCAAGAGTATCCTTAGTCTCGCGCCGTTCGGGCAGACACAATGAGAACGACGGCTCAGAGCCAGTAGAGCGCCACGGCACGCCATGCACGAATCTCGACAAGCCAGCAGCGTCACGCTGCTGGCGGTCTTCTCAGCTTGGACCGTCCGGGGAGACCCGATGCGCGCGAAGCGAAGGGCTTGCCTGGCATCCAAGAACTACTCTGTCGCTGCAACGCGCCACTGACACTCCAACTGCTGCGAGACGGGCCCGAACCTAGCGTGGTTCCGAGAATACGCGCAGCGTTTTTCAACGAATGGTTCTGGAGTTCCAACAAACGGCAGTTCTATCCGCATCGGTGGGAGGAGGTGCGGTGGGCTTGGAGCAGGCAGGAAAGGTTGCTCCTAGCCCTTCGAAGGGCCAGGAAGAGGCTTGCGAGAGACGAGAAGGCCCTCCAGCAAACCGCCACTTCGCTTTGATCGGCAGGTCAAGCGGCTCGGCGTAAACGTTGGGAGCCCCACGCTGCCACGTCCACTGCATCGCCGCTCCTCTCGGCCTCAGCCATTGGTTGGCGGTCTCCGCAGAAAAACCGAATCGTGCCTTCCATTGAAAGAGCCTGGCGCCAAGGGTGTCGCTCTGCTAAGACCACAACTGACGCGTGCTGCGTCGCGTGCGACTAGGAAAGCACCGGCGAGTTCCTCTGGCCGAGGCCGCGCGGCCATCAAGAAAGCGCTGGAAGCTCTCTGCCAGGCCAAGCCTGGGGTATGCCTTTTGTGGCGTTGTCGGATCTGAGGTTGTGCTACTGGCGTGAATTGAAGAGATCTCTGACTATGTTGGAGGACTCGGCGCAAGGTACGGCGGGATCGTGCCCTCCCGGACAATCGCTTCGCCGAGCGGTGAAACTCGCTCGTCAACGGGGCTGCCGCTGCGAGCGTCAGTCCGGCCGGCCGCTAGGTTTCCACTCCGTACGATCGCTACTTCTGACGCAATTTATAGCCTGACCCAACAAACTCGAGCGAGCGCTCCCGGGCTGCGGTTGGATCGGATCCTGCGCGATATCGCCAGATCTCGAAAGGGCCGGATGAGGCATCGCCCGACGGATGCGATTCAATCTGGTCCGGTGGGCCCCAGGTGATGTAGGTACGTCCGCGATCTGTACGCCAGCCGGGGTCGGCACTGCGAAAGCGTTCGTTCGCATAAGCGACCCGCCGGTAGTGTTCATCTCGAAATTCGTTTTGCGGTGTGCCTGGGGTCGGGTCGCGCTGTTCCCAAAATCGCTCGATGAACTGGTAACGCGCGTCATCGCTGGCCAGACGTTCAAACGCGAATTTTTCTGACTCTAGAGATGAGATAGGCCACGTCTTGCTCAATCCATTTCTTGAGAAACTGGTCGGATGCTGTTTCTCGCGCCACCGCTTGCAAAGTCGCGGCAGCAGACGTTCTGAAGAGGGGCACGACCGCAGCTTGGCAGCCGATCAGAAGCAAAACGGCGGCCGATAGCAGTCGAACTGTCCTTGTCATCAGTCCTCGTTTTCGAAAGGCAACAGCAAAAGCGCTGAATCGCCCAGCACCCAGTTTTGACAACCCTGGGCTGAGGTCCAACCTGGTCCTGGTTGCGTTCGCGAAGCTCGCGAGGCCAAACTCAGAACCAGACACCCGTCTTAGCTCATAAGAAGCGGCAGATGGTAGATAGCCCAAGCGGCTTCGGCAATACCGCTTACAAACCAGATCATAACCGAGTTTCTTGTGGAGTTGAATTCACTGGCACCAGTGGCGCCGTTGTCCCTTTGAAATCGCATGGGCGGCAGCGCTCACGCGGATACTTGCTGACGTGCGGGCAGCTCACGCAACGAGTGACTCAGGTGTCCTGCCGTCAGGAACGGCTCGTTCCTGAGCAGGTCTGCCTGGTGAATGAAGATTGGGAACCGCTAATCAACCCTTGCCGTTTTTGGGTGTGGTTCGCATGGCCCTTGCGATCCGGCAGGACCGGCTACTCCGCACTTCGATCGTAAGGACCCAGATCCACATCTTGCCCCCGATGAAAGTTCTTGCCCAGCAGATACTTGATTTCCAGCTCCACGTCCCTTAACTCGACCTGCGGGATCACATCGGAATCTCGCTGGCGCAGGTTGACCTCGATGACGTTCTCTCCGTTTCTGAGCCAGTCTGGCGAATCGAGACGGTAGACAAACCAATATCCAGAACCGGTGCGGCAGCGCGGAGCGGTCATGCGATACATCTCGTTGATCTTGCGCAGCAGACCGTCCGGCAGCGCGCGTCCGTTCAGCCGAAACTCCAGGCGGTCCAATTCGGTCGTGTTCATGACACGCAGGCGCAGCAGCATCTGATGAACCCGGCCTGCCTTGTGCCAACGCGGCAGATCGTCGCTGATGGGCAGCTTGATGCGGAGCGGCTCGTTCAGCTTCAGGCCGGCCGGCAACTGCATGAACGGCTGGCGTTCCGGATAGCGGCAAGTGATCGTGGGAACACAGTAGTACTTATCTTTCGGCGCCATCACGTCCGGGTAGGGCAGCTCGCGCAACCGTTCGTAAAACGATCCCTGGTAAGGCCAGTTGCTGAACCATTGATCGATGTAGAGGCCATCAATTCCCTGAGCCCAGTAGTTGCAAGCCAGTCCTCGGGTCATGGCGATGGTCGACTCGCCCAGGCGGTCAGAGTCCACAGTGCTCTGAATCGCCGCATGAATCCGGCATTGCGATCCCTTGGCAGCAGCCACCAGCGGGCGATAGTCTGCCGTGTGATCCACACCATAGTGAGCGGTCTCGCCGATCAGCACGTCCACGATACCTTGCGCGATCCATTCCTTGGCGTTCATTCCAGCCGCGAAGCATTGCTCCAAACTGATGGGGATGCGTATGACCAGTTCCCTCCCGGCACCGCTCGCCTTCACGGCTTTGTAGACGCGGCGGATCCAGTCCGTCATGACCGCTCGCCCTGAGTCAACTTCGTCAGGACGGAAATAGTAAGGTTGATAGTTCATCTGCAGCTCGAACCCGTCCACTGGATAGCGCGACAGAGTTTCCTCGATCAAGCAGAACCGCTCGTCGCGGACTTCTGGGAGCTTGAAGTCCAGGCAGGTCAGACCCGGAAACTTTGGATCGACACCTCCCCGCGCGCCAATTTCGAGGCGGCGGTTGTTGAATCGGAAGTTCGAGCTCCGCACGTCCTGGCCCGGAACTCCGGTCCCTTGCTGAACCAGTAGCGTCGGATAGAGCAACATCCCTTTGGCGTGCGCCCGATCGCATACGACACGCAGCGGATCGTTTCCCTCCTCGATCAGCTTCTTGGCGTTCTGGTGCGCACGACGGAAGATGATGTGGGGCCACTTCTTCACGTTGCTTCCCCACAACTCGCCTATTTTCGTGTCGTGTAACACGGTGCGTCCGTCGCCCAGACAGAACATCAGCGCTTCCACAGGCGTCCCGACAAGCTCATCCACCGCTGCTTCAAATTCCTCCTTCTGCATGGGAGGTTCGTACATGTAAATGAGCGGATGCCGCCCGTCGTGATAGAACATGATTCGAGGTTTCTTTCGGGTCTCATTGGCGGGTGGCGCCCCTGAAGAGGGCACTGGCGCGGCGGCCTTCAGTGGAGAAACTCTCGTCGCCACCCCAGCGGTTAACACAGCATGCATGAATTTCCGTCGTTGCATTCGATTCCTCAATTCTCCTCTTGGGGATTTCTGGGCAAAGGATTTGGACTGTGAAAACGAATTTCGCCACAGTCGATCCTGCGGCTAACAACCTTCGTTTCCACCCTGCCTGCAGGATTCTTTGGAGCGGCCCATTCTGTCGCGTCTAAAACCCTACGGTCCGCTACTCTTTCTTTCGACCCGCCGCTTCTTCTGCGGACTGCACACGACCGGTGACGTCACCGCCTACCCAGCGATACGGCCTGGGAAACAAGACCAAAGACCGGTCTTTCAAAGGAAGCCTCACCGGGAGGTTACCCAGCTGAGCTGAGAGCCTGCAGGCAATCGCGACTTCCAGAGCCTGCCGGAGGTCGGCTCCAGAAATCCACAGCTCGCTTCCTGTCCTTACCGCTTCGATGAACGAACGAATGGACGCGACCAGGTAGATGTCTTCGGGACGCAGGCCAGCCTTTTCGATGATGTGGCTCCAGGCAAACGGCGGGTACTTTGCATCGATTTGCTTTCGGGCGCCTTTGGCGTCGGTGCCTTCGAAAATTGTTGGGGCACCCCAGTCCCAGCGTACCAGCGCTCGCTCGGTCCACACATCGACGCCACGCGCGGGTGTTGGCGTCCCAAATACCTGGCACTCGAGTCCGCTCGTCATGCGGAACCGGCCATTGATGATCAAGCCTTCATCGGTGTCTTTCGCTAAAGCTTCCGGAGGACTTCCCCAGGCCACGACCTCGGCAACTTCCGCTCGCGTGAGCAGCCGCAGCACGGAGATGTGCTGGCAACCTCCGCCTGAGATCTCGCCGCCGAACCCGTGTACCGCAGCGCCAGCCAGTTTTCCATACACGCCGGTTCGCAGGCGTCGCGCAGCCTCTTGCACGGTCGGCAAAGCTCGCTGCAGGTTGCCTCCCGCGAAGACCACTTTCCGCTTGACGCAAACATCGACCATCTCATCGGCGTCCGAGAGCTTGGCGGCCATCGGCTTGTCGGTCGATACGCCTTTCACTCCAGCCTGCGCGCAAGCAATGACGGCATCTTTCATGAACTTGCTGGGCGTGATGACGGCTGCCAGGTCCGGAACGACTTCCTTTAGCAAGGCATTCACATCCTTGAAAAGCGCTTTGACGCCGTAGCGCTCGCCGACCACTTTGCGCCGTTCGTCGTTCCATTCCGCAATAGCAACAATCTCGGTATCCGGCAGTGCCTTGTAGACATCGGCGTAGTACTGCCCCATTCGGCCGCATCCGATGATGGCAACGCGGTACTTGTCCTTCTGTGCCGACGCGGACTGCGCGCCCAAATCGCCGGCGCCACCTGCCGCCGCGGCGGCCGACAACGTTCCGGCTATAAAGCTTCGACGGTTCATCAACGACATCGTTCTTCCTCCAAGGGTCGATTCTGAGAGAGGGGAAAAGAGGCGGCGGACGTAGATGCCAGCCGGTCCAGACTAGTCAACGGGGTTTTCCACCGATTCGGCTTTGCTAAGCGTTCACAACCAGGGGCGAACCAAGCAAGACGATGACTCACTAACCACGAGCTGCCGCCCTTGATATCCCGGATGCGATAGGATGGGCGCGGTGTCCTCACCGCGCCGTTTTCCCAACGCTTCGGCACTCAGCGGCGGGCTGAGGACAGCCCACCCTACCTGCTGCCCGTGTCGCGCCGAAACGAGAACCAACTTCTCGTTTCATCGCGCAGAACCGTCTAACTATGCTGAAAAGCCACCGCAGTCAAGCACAAAGGGCAACTTGGGCTACTCGGACAGATCCTTGGAATGAATCGCGCTCTGCACGATGGGTAGGGAAAAGCGCCCTTGCTTTCAGAATTCCGTCGTCCCGCTTGAACGATCCCATGCGACTCACGCCTTCGGGCAATTCCGAACCCAAGAGAGCCAGGGGCGTGGCGCCTACGAACCTCGCGACCCTGGCGAGGCTTGGGACAGCTCCATTCGGAATGGGTGCAGCAGAAACGTCACGGGCAATGAACCATCCGCTGGCGGATCGCAAACAGCAAACAACATTTCTGCACTTTGCTTTTTTCGCGCCTTTTGGTAGCGTTCTCGCTCATCCATCGAATGGCTGTCCCCTCAGGAGGTCCCATGAAACGGCTGATCTCTGTGACGATCAATGGCAAGCAGCGTACGGACGAAGTTGAACCCAGACTGCTGCTTATTCACTACTTGCGAGACGTTGTCGGGCTCACCGGTTCGCACATCGGCTGCGAGACCTCGCTGTGTGGCGCGTGTACTGTCGAGCTGGATGGCAAAGCCGTCAAATCGTGCACGATGTTTGCGGTACAAGTCGATGGGTGCCGCTTGCTGACGATCGAAGGTCTTGTGTCGAACGGCAAGTACCACCCGTTGCAAGAGGCCTTCTGGAACGAGCATGGCCTGCAGTGCGGGTTTTGTACGCCGGGCATGATCGTCGCGTGCAAGCAGCTGCTTGAACGCACACCGGTGCCGACCGAAGAAGAAATCCGCCACGGCATCGAAGGAAACCTTTGCCGTTGCACCGGCTACCAGCACATTGTGAATGCCGTGAAGGCCGCATCGGCCAAGATGGGCATTTGATTCGACTCGAAGCAGCCAACGAGCCGGCGAGTCCGCCAGCTCTTCGCACCACCAATTCGGAACGATGGAAAGCAGGGAGGCAAACCCATGGCGACCATACTCACGCCCCAGGCCACAGGAAAACTGGTTGGAAAGCGCGTGCGGCGTCGTGAAGATCCGCGCCTGATCACGGGCACGGCGACCTATGTTGACGATATCCAGAAGCCGGGCATGCATCATGCGTGCATCGTCCGCAGTCCTTATGCGGCAGCACGCATCAAGGGCATTAATGCCCAGGCAGCGCTGGCACTTCCCGGAGTTGCCGCTGTATTTACAGGCAAAGACGTCGCCGCGCTTGGGCCGGTGCCGTGCGGAGCTTCGCTGCCCGGACTACGGGTGCCACACCATCACATCCTGGCTCAGGACCGGGTTTATTTCACCGGCCATCCAGTTGCCGTCGTCGTCGCCACCGACCGCTACATTGCGCGCGATGCCGCCGATCTGGTTGAAGTCGACTATGAGGAACTGCCCGCTGTGGCTGCCCCGGAAAAGGCGTTGGCGCCTGGAGCCCCGGCGGTGCATCCGGAGTGGCCAGATAACACCGCCTTCACCTATCACCAGGAAGGCGGCGACGTGAACAAAGCCTTTGCCGAAGCTGAGGTCATCGTCAAGCAGCGCATTATCAGCCAGAGGCTGATTCCAACAGCGATGGAAACGCGCGGGGTCGTGGCCGAATGGCAGCCAGGCGACAAAGCGCTAACCGTTTATTCCTCGTCGCAGATCCCTCACCTGCTCCGGTCGCTGCTGGCCGGAATGCTGGGGCTTCCTGAAAACCGCCTGCGAGTCGTCGTGCCTGAAGTGGGCGGTGGGTTCGGCAGCAAGCTGAATGTTTACGCCGAAGAAGCACTGATGGGATTCGTTGCGATGAAGATCGGCAAGCCGGTGAAATGGATTGAATCCCGCCGCGAGAATTTCCTCTGTACCATTCACGGGCGCGGCCACGTGGATTACTACGAGATTGCCGCGAAAAAGGACGGTACGATTTTGGGCTTGAAGCTGAAGCTCATCCAGGACCTGGGCGCCTACCACCAACTGCTGACGCCGGCGATTCCCACCCTTTCGGTCTTGATGATGCCCGGCCTCTACCGGTTTAAGAACATCCTGGCTGACATCGTGGGTGTGTTCACCAACTGCGTCCCCACGGATGCCTATCGTGGCGCGGGACGTCCCGAAGCGACGCATGGCATTGAACGCATGGTGGACATGCTGGCCGCCGAACTCAAAATGGATCCAGCCGAGATTCGCCTGAAGAATTTCCCACAGCCCGACGAGTTTCCGTTCGCCACCGCTACGGGCCTGTCTTATGACAGCGGAGACTATGAGGCGCCGTTAAGGAGAGCGCTCGAGCTGGTGGACTACCCGAGGCTGCGCCAGGAGCAGGCTGAGGCGCGCCAGCAAGGACGACTGATGGGCATCGGCCTCTCGACCTACGGTGAGGTCAGCGCTTTCGGCCCTTCGCCAGCCACACCCGCTGGAGGGTGGGAGAGCGCCACCGTCAAAATCGATCCAGCCGGCAAGGTAACCGTGTTGACCGGCGCGTCGCCACATGGCCAGGGCGAGGAAACCACCTTTGCGCAGATTGCGGCTGACGAACTGGGTGTCGACCTTGAGGACGTCATCGTCTTGCACGGCGATACGGCCGTCGTCCAGTACGGCATTGGCACCTTCGGAAGCCGGGCCACGGCAGTGGGAGGTCCGGCGGTCTATTATGCGATCCAGAAACTGAAAGAGAAGATCCAGAAGTTTGGAGCACTTCTGTTAGAGTCGGCTGAGGTGACTTTCACTAATGGCAATTGTGTTTGCAATCGTAACGGCAAGTCGGTGACTTTGGCGCAAGTTGCGGCAGCCTCTTACCGGGCTATGAAGTTGCCGCCCGGGGAGGAGCCGGGACTGCAGGTGACCTACTTTTGGGAGCCGCCGAATTTCACGTTTCCTTTCGGTGCTCACATCGCCGTCACGGAGGTTGACCGGGAGACGGGCCGGGTGAGCATCCTTCGTTACGTCGCCGTGGACGACTGCGGCAACATCATCAACCCGTTGCTGGTGGATGGGCAGGTGCACGGCGGCGTTGCCCAAGGGATGGGCCAAGCGCTTTACGAACAAGCCGTCTACGACAATAACGGACAACTGCTCAGTGGCGAGCTGACGGATTACGCCATTCCCAAAGCCGGCATGATGCCCTGGCTGGAGACCGGCCACACCATCACACCATCTCCGGTAAACCCGTTAGGGGTGAAAGGCGTGGGTGAGGCTGGAACGATTGGCGCTTCCCCAGCCTTGGTCAACTCGGTGGTAGATGCCTTAAGCCCGCTGGGCGTGCGGCACATCGATATGCCGATGCTGCCGGAAAAGATTTGGCAACTGCTGCAGCAAGGAGGCCAGGCATGATTCCGCAAAGCTTCGAATACTCGGTTCCCAATACGTTGCAGGAAGCCCTCCAGTTGCTGGCGGGCGGAAACGCCAAGGTCCTGGCGGGCGGCATGAGCCTGGTTCCTCTGATGAAGCTTCGGCTGGCTGCGCCAGAACATCTGGTGGACCTTCGGCGGATCACCGGCTTGAAGACCCTCTCGGAGTCCTCGGGCGAAATCCGTATTGGTGCGATGGCCACGCACCACGACCTCGACTCTTCCCCGCTGCTGCGTCAGCGATGTCCGCTGCTGGCCGAAGCGGCAAAGCACATTGGCGATGTCCAGGTGCGGAACCTGGGCACAATCGGAGGAAGCCTTTCCCACGCCGATCCAGCAGCAGACTACCCTGCATCGCTGCTGGCGCTCGGTGCCAAGGTGAAGCTCGTACGCGCCGGAGCCGAGCGCACGCTTAACCTGGAGGATTTCCTGGTAGACACATTCACGACAGCCGCCGAACCGGGAGAACTGCTCACCGAGATCATCGTGCCGGTCGAAGAGCCTAAAACGGGAGTGAGCTACCAGAAGATGGTGCAGCCCGCATCTGGCTTCGCAATCGTGGGAGTGGCTGCGCGAGTGCGCAAAAGCAACGGACAAATCAGCTTGGCACGGCTCGGTCTGACAGGAGTGGCGCCCAGCCCCTTCCGTGCAGCCGCTGCCGAAGCCCGGCTGCAAGGCTCAGCCGGCAGTGCAGAAGACATTCGTCAAGCAGCGGCTTTGGTCTCGAGCAACATCGAAGCCAATGCCGACATTCACGCTTCCGCCAGCTATCGCAAACAGATGGCCCAGGTCTATGCCGCTCGAGCCCTCCACGCAGCTCTGGCAGAAGCTTCATGAAGATTTCCGGCACTCACCTTCTCGCGCTGGGCCAAGAGGGCGCGTATCGGCTGCTGCAAGATCCCGAAGTATTGGCGAAGTGCATGCCGGGTTGCGAAGCTCTCGTCCGCATTCGGGAAAACGAGTACCAGATGAAAATGAAGATGGCGCTCGCCAGCTTCTCCGGACTGTTCGACGGCACAGTGAAGATTGCCGACGCCGAGCCTTCCTCCAGTTTTAGGTTGCTTGTCGAAGGCAAAGGGAAGATCGGGTTCATGAAAGGTGAGGGCCGCTTGCGGCTTTCTCCAGATGGAACCGGCACCCAAGTGGCATACGACGGAGACGTCCAGGTCGGCGGAACCCTCGCGGCCGTCGGACAGCGTCTCATCGACACAACGGCCCGAATGATGATCAAGCGATTTTTCGACAAGCTGGATGAAAACGTCCGCACGACCAGCACGTGATCGCACCGCTCGAGCAGCTTTCCGCGTTGACGCATTCCTTCTCTAAGCTCTCCGAAAAGACAACGAACCCGTAAATGGCGTCGTTCTCCTGCCGCTGACCCGCCGGGCCGTAGCGCAGATCCTGCGCCGTTCGCAGGTCTGCGGCTTGAAACGTACCGACTGGCACAGGCCCACGTTCAGAGAAACGGGGTGACGAGCCGCGTCGTCATCGAAATGGACTCCATGCCGACGCGGCAATAGAGCTCAATACAGTAACTGCAACTCGCCAGTTTTACTGCCGCAGACCCGCACACAGGGCGGCCGCTCAGCTAGCCGGCTCTCCCGCCACCGAAAAACCGGCATGCCCGCAGATAATTTGACTATATCTAGGATGAAACCCGTTCTTTTACACTTGAGACCGGGTCCTGCAGCACTAGTTCGAGAGAGCCGAGTTTCTCCGATTTCCGAGTTTCGCCGTGGGGCGAAGTTGCCGCTGGAGGATTGCCGCACGTGAAGACTCGAGAATGTGTACGTAGGAAGCCAGCCCAGAAAACGCCTCTCCTATTCATGCGGGCGAGTTCTGGCATTCCTTACCTGTGGGCTGCTTTCTCAGGGATTAGCGGGGGAGATGGATTTTGCTTCCATGTCTCTTGAGGAGTTGCTCTCGGTCAGAATCGAAGTCGCGTCGAAGACAAGGTTACCCAACGTGAGTCGCCCGGCATTGTGAGTGTCATCACACAGGAAGAGATCGTGAATTCCGGTGCCAGGGGACCTGATTGACGTTTTGTTCATGGTACCCGGGTTTGCCCGGGGTTTGCCCCCGCGGTCGACGTACAAAATGTGGTCGGTATAGGCATCCGCGGCAGCTGGGCACACGAAGGAAAAGTTCTCCTGATGATTGACGGCCAGGAGACGAATGAGATTCTCTACAGTAGTCTCGCCCTCGGACATCACTGCCCGCTAGAATCCATCGAGCGCATCGAAATCATTCGCGGTCCGGGCTCAGCCATCTATGGCGGCTATGCCGAACTCGGCGTCATCAACCTCATCACCAAATCGGCTGCAGCGGTTAACGGAGTGTCGGTGGCAACGTCCTACGGACAGATGGCTCGTGCCTATGCGGCCCGAAACCTGAGTGCATCGTTCGGCAAAGAGATCAAAGATTTCAGTTTCGTCGGCCACCGTAACTGGCGGCACCTATCACAGCCCAGCACTGCGTGCTGGCGCAGCGGATTGGATGTCCGTTGGAAACGCGGGTACGCTTGAAAGAATCGAACCAGGGAAGGATTTCGAGAGGCCTTGCTGACGGGGTTGTACTCTAGCTGACCTGCCGCCCAGCGCCCATGCGTGTGACGAGCTCGACTCGCCTCACCTGCAGCGGCTTGTCTGAGCCCGGTCCCCTCTTGTGCAGTTTGAACAACAGCTTGTTTCGGCCCAACTTGAGAGCCTTGGGAGGAACTGGCAAGCGAAGAGCCTGAAACCGCATGTCAAAGGGCTTCGAGGAAGGGAATCCGATCATGCCGTTTCCTGGCAGCGGACTGATCTGCATTCCCAAGTTCTGCCAATTGGAAGCAATGCCAATCTCGGCGGGTTCCAATTGCGTGTCTCCGACGGACAGCGCCAAACGATCGCCAGGCTGCGAATAGTCCACAACAATCCACAACTCCACATTTTTCGGTGGGCTGGTCTTGAAATCGTCAGCCAGCGAAACGAACACGGCGTGCTCGGGTTCCATTTCGGTCAGATCGAAAGGAACAGGCGCCTCTTTCGAAACCGTGTTATATCGCACGTAGTCGCTGCCCGGGCCCCGCGCATTGGAGTCAAAGCGCTGGACCAGCGTGTAGTGCTTGTCCTTGTTGCGGAGCAGTTTGGGATCGGCGATTTCGTTCAGCAGGTGTTTGCGCCAGGAGCCGTACAGAAACCAGTTGAAGGTGTAAAGACCGTCGGCGCCGTCTTTCCACAAATTCGCGGCGCTGCCGCGAATCACCTCGTCAGGGCTGATCCGATAGCCGTTCCCGTAACAGAACAAGCTGGGATAGATGGGCAGTTTGCGGGCTTTCATCAGCTCGCGAAACTCGCTCAAGCCGGGTGCCTCAGTCAAGCCCTGGCCCAAGATCAGCATGTCGACGAGATCTTCAGCGATCCACTTGTCGATTTCGAAGCCCCCCTCCTGGCACCACGGCACGCGCTCAGGAATGCGCACGGCGATTTCGATGGGCCGGCCGCGCTTGGCCGCCCTGGCCTGAAGGCTCTTGCGGATGTCGCGCATGAGCAGGGTAAGGCACTTGCTGTTTTCTCGCTCTGTGCCACGGCGGAAGTACAGCGAGTGACGCAGCCAGTCCAGTTCGATGCCGTCGAAGTCCCATCGGTCAAAAAACTCCTCGACAACCCTCAATTTCAAAGCACGCACCTTCGGATGTTCGAAATCCAGCGCCGTCCACCAGTCCAAGTCATCCACAAGCCAATCCGGGTTGATGCGCTTAAACGCGGGGAGTTCTGGATTGGGCAGCGTGCCCTTGGGATGCTGCCCATCATGGATATCGTTCATCCGCAGAGACACGAAAGCGTCGAGGCCGCGCTTGTGGCACTCCTCCACAATCACGGCGGGAGGATTGTGGCCAGCGTCGGCCAGGCTCTTGGGATTCAGGTACTGATCTTTGGGGTCAACCTCAACGCCGCCATACCACGTCTTGCTCTCAGGGAACTCGAACCGGTCCGCTTCTCCAGGCCATTCGAGAACCGTGCTCTGGTATTCAGCCACGTTGCCGCTTCCGAAACTGAACAACACCGTATCCACACCGGTGTTCTCGATGGGAGTAAAAACCAGCGAAGTGAACTGCTCCCGAGTCAACGGCCCGTAAGAAGCCGGCAGGACAGTTCGCCCCCAAGTGTGGATTACCGATCCGTCCCAGTTGAACAGCAGCCGCCGCTTTTTTGAGGCTGGCTTCGTGAAACCTCGCTTCTCCTTCGCGTAGGCCAGTTGAGCCAAGCTGCCGGTTCCGGCGACCAGGAACTCACGTCGGGTGATGGATTTCATTTCGACTGTTCTTCTCGCGATGGTGACGGCGAACCCAGAACGCTGACGAGTTTGAGGACCGGTTGGAGCAGGGCTTCTACTCCGCGAGTCCTCTTGGCATCGGTCCCATGAAAGATCACCACCAGATTCTATGCCGGGGCTCGAACTCAGCGTGATTTCTCTGAGGCCTGGTGGGACTGACCGGCGACGGCCCTTTACACTTCCTAGACTAGTTTTCTGTCACGAAACCCGCACGGCCAGACCAACCAGCCTTTCTGCCTTGCAACAGCGCCGAGAGCTTGCATGGATTTCCCGGTTCGGCGCACGCCTCCTCCTTCGCCACTACGCTCGGCTTGTCAGCCGTGCGCAGTTCCCGGCGCGAACTACAGTAAGTCGTCATTCCCGCGGAAGCGGGAATCCAGGGTTCCCGCCCGTGCGGGTACTCCCTGGGCTCCCGCCTACGCGGGAGCGACGGCTGCAAGGGTTGGAAGCCCATGCACGTGGCATGGGCATTTTGCCCTGCTGGACCCACCGGGACTGAAACCCTCACGCCGAGTGTCTTTCGGAGTTTCGCGACAGAAACTAAACCAGGACTTCCTTGATCAGGCCGCCCGCGATATTGGTCAACCGCTTGAAACGTCCGGAGTGATAGTAAGTGAGGCGCAAGTGATCCAACCCCATAAGGTGCAGCATGGTGGCGTGGAGGTCGTGAGTATGGTAGACGTTTTCGACGCACTTGATGCCGAGTTCGTCGGTCTCGCCAACCACCGTACCGCCCTTAATCCCAGCTCCGGCAAGCCACACGACCATGGCGTCCTTGTTATGATCACGGCCAGGCCCGGTGCGGAAGAAATCCATTGTATTGTCGGCAGTACGGCCGAACTCGCCGCCCCAAGCGACCAGCGTCTCGTCGAGCAGCCCGCGCTGCTTGAGGTCCTTCAGAAGTCCGGCAATGGGTTTGTCCGTTTCGAGCCCTCGCTTCTTGTGCTCACCGGCGATGTTCTCGTGCGAATCCCAGCCTTGGCAGTAGATCTGCACGAATCGCACGCCACGCTCGACCAAGCGTCTGGCCATCAGGCAACGCTTCCCCATCGGCTCAGTCATTTTGTTGTTCAGCCCATACAGCTCTCGGATCGACTCCGGCTCTTTGCTCATATCCAAACTGTCGGGCACGGCCGTCTGCATGCGAAACGCCAGCTCGTAGTTCTTCATTCGAGCAAGCAAATGAGGATTTCGAGGTTGTGCATCCAAATACGGTTCGTTGAGCTCATTGAGCAGGCTGATGTTCTTCTGCTGCCGTTCTGGAGTCACTCCGGCAGGAGGCTGCAAATCGACAATCGGATCGCCCACGGAATTGAACAGCGTCCCCTGATAGTAGGCTGGGAGATATCCGCTAGCCCAGTTGATGGCTCCCCCGAAGACGCCACCTCGAATGTCCGGCAGCACAACGAATGCCGGAAGATTCCCGTTTTCCGTGCCCAACCCATAGGCAGCCCACGCCCCCATGGAAGGACTGCCGGGAATCGCTGCGCCCGTGTTCATGAAGAACGTGGCTGTCGTATGAGCTTCGGAACTCGTGTGCATGGCTCTGACGACCGCGATGTCATCGGCACAGGTCGCCAGGTGAGGAAAGATCTCCGAGATCTCCATGCCACACTTCCCATGCCGCGCAAACTTGAATGGGCTGGCCACGTAGATGCGCTTCTCCAGGCTGCCATATTTGCGAACGATCGGTTTGCCGTGCAGCTCGGCTAGCTTCGGCTTAGGGTCGAAGGTATCCATCTGCCCGGGCGCTCCCGACATGAAAAGGAAGATGCATGACTTGGCTTTTGCGGGAAAGTGCGGGACCTTCGGCGCCAGCGGATCTCCCTGAATTCCGTTAGCCTGCAACCATCCATCGGTATGGAGCAGCGACGTCAGGGCCATGCTTCCCAGCCCTTTGCCAAAGCGGAACAAGAAGTCCCGCCGGCCCAACTCCCCGAGGCGAGGATCCGGCCGTTCTACGTTGCTGCAAAACTCGAATTCGTTTTTTCGCACGGTGCCCTCCTGGTTAGCCGAGCGTCGACGCTACCGCGATCGGGAGCCGGGCTGCCCCTATTTACTCCAGGAAAATGAACTCATTCATGTTCAGCAGAATCAAACAAAAGTCCGCAAGCGCACCGACACTGCCCGAAGCTTGCCCGTGCGCTGCCTGGGCGTCGGACGCTTGCGCATAAGGCGTCTCCTTCAACGACAGTTCAACCGGAGGCCTCGACGGATTTCGCGAGAGGTACGCAAGGCTCTTTTCCTTCTCCACTGCCGTGGGAGGGCGCTGGAAAGCCAGCTGAAACGCCCGCTCGATCTGCCTTTCAGGACTGTGCCCAACCTCGGCAATGAGCCGGTTCGCCATCTCCCGGCTTTGGTCGTGAGAGAACTTGCTATTGAACAAGGCGAACACCTGCGGGGTGACCGAAGTCACTCCACGCACGACGCAGCTTTCATCCATGTTCGCGCCATCGAACACTTTCACCATAGGCAGCTGGAACGAGCGGATCTGCAGCATGTAAACCGTGCGCCGATTCTGCTGAGTCCGGCTCGACGGTTCCCACCACGTGCTGCCACGTTCCATCTGCTCGTCGTCGGCTTCGGGGAAAAAGGGTGGTCCACCCATGAGTGGATTGAGCTGGCCACTCACTGCCAAGACGCTATCGCGGATGGATTCGACTTCGAGGCGCACGGGATCCCTGACCCATAGATAACGGTTGTCGGAATCGACAAGCTCCTGCTCTTTAGCCTTTGGATGCTTCATCGATTGTTGGTACACGTTCGAGTTCAAGATCAGTCGATGGATTTCTTTCAGACTCCATCCGCTCTCCATGAAGCGCCAAGCCATCCAATCGATCAGTTCTTGATGGACGGTGCCAGCTCCGTTTTTGCCGAAGTCACTGGGAGTAGCGACTAGGCCTTCGCCTAAATGGTACTGCCAGATTCGGTTGACCATGACCCTGGCGGTCAAGGGATTGTCGCGGCTCGCAATCCAGTTGGCCAGCAACTGCCGGCGGCTGCCAACCAAGCCATCGAGACTCGGTCCCTCGGGGTCGCTCGAAATGGCACTGAGGAAGCCCGGCTTCACCTCCTCGCTGCGCAGCTTGTAGTTCCCGCCCGTCAGAACGTAGGTCGCGACGGTGTTCTGAAGCTCCGAATCGCTTACCACGTAAGCCTTCGGCAGATAGTAATCGGGACTATTGGGATTAGCGAAGCGCGCAGTCTGCCGGTTAATGAGCTTTCGTCTGTCTTTGTCCTGCTGGGTCAGCAGGGTGTCAGCCGGAAAAGGCAGCTTGCGCTGGCCGGAATCCGACCAGTCTTTGAGGTCCTGTGGCGCCCACAACATGTAGTGCTCGGTCTTCTGTTTCTTGATTTTCTCCTCGAACTCGGCCGCCAACTTCTTTCTTTCGGCGAGCACCTGTTCCCAGTCTTTGGCCGCCTTTTTCCACTGCTCCGGCTGCAGTCGCGGCATCTCGTACTGGTGGAAAGCAACATCCTGAAGATCAACCGTCATCGGAGAAAAGAACGCCTCGATGCGATAGTAGTCCTTGGTGGGAATGGGGTCGTATTTGTGGTTGTGGCAGCCGGCGCACCCGAGCGTCAAGCCCAAAAAAACCGAGCCTGTGGTGTTGACGACATCGACGACATAGTCTCGTCGTACCTGCTCGCCCTCGGCCTCGACGGCTACCCACTGCCCGAGGAAGCCCAGCCCGATTTTTCCTTCATCTCCGTAGGCCCGAAACGCGTCGCCGGCGATTTGTTCTTTGACGAAGCGATCGTACGGGCGGTCCTGATTAAACGCACGGATCACATAGTCTCGATAACGCCACATGTGTGGGCGCGGATAGTCGATCGCGCCCCCTCGCGTGTCCGAGTAACGAACCAAGTCGAGCCAGTGCCGCCCCCACCGTTCGCCATAACGGGGATCCGCCAACAGCTTCTCGACTTCACGCCCATACGCATCGGGCGAATCGTCTCTCAAAAACCGTTCCATGTCCTCGGGTGTGGGAGGCAGGCCAACCAGGTCGAAATAGAGGCGCCTCAACAAACTGCGCTTGGACGCCGACGGCGCAGGCTGCAGCTGTTTGTGCTCCTGCTGCGCAAGCACGAAGGCATCGATCGGATTGCGGACCCAGTCCTGGCGCTTGACTTGAGGGATCGCAACCTCCGTCACAGGCGCCCAAGGCCAGGCCGGTTTTTTCGCACTCGCCACCGCGCCGACTCCCGCGGGCGGTTCCATTTCGTTGATCCACTTCGCAATTCGTTCGATCTGTTCCTCGGACAGGGGCTTACCGTTCATCGGCATCCGAGGCTCTTTGACGCCCCGCAAGCGTTGAACCAACGGGCTCTTCTCACTCTGTCCTGCAACGACGCTGGGGCCATCGTGCGCGCCACCTCGCAAGAGGGAATCGATATCCTGCACGACGAGCCCACCTTTGCCTTTTTCGGCGTTGTGGCACGACAAACAGTTCTGTTCCAAAATGGGTTTGATCTCAGTGTCAAACCGGTGCACCGGTCCGCTCTGGCGGGCTGTTTCCTTGGCGCTCGTTCCAGACTCGGGCTGGCTCAGTTCGTCGATCCACTTCGCGATCAAGGCAATTTCTTTTTTGGGAAGCGGCTGGCTGCCCAGCGGCATGCGAGGCTGGATCTCACCCGTTAGAGAGCGAACCAGCGGGCTCTTCTGACCACTCCCGGGGACGATCGCGGGACCTTGCTTCTTGCCACCCTTCAGGAGGGAATCGAGCGACTCCATGACCAAGCCACCTTCCGGCATTTGAACCGCATGGCAGCCGATGCAGTTGCTCTCGAAAATCGGCTGAATGTCCTTCTTGAAGTCAACGCGCGAGCCAGCCGCTGGCAGCCTGACGAGCATGGTAAACACACCGGCAATAACAGCCATCGCGTTCCATACGATCTTGATCTTCATGAATCGCTATCCTCCGGCCGAAAGGATCGCCCGCTGCTGATAACCTCGGTTGTGTCGATACTGAAGATTGGCAGTTTCTGAAGACCTGCAGTCCTAAACAGCCCTCGACCGCAGACTTCGCTGCTGATTCAAGCTGCGCTGATGCGGACTTCGCACAAACTCGTTTCTTGTATACACGTTATACCATATCGTCCGAATTGATTCATCGACTATTCTGCGCTGCGCAATTAAATTCTAGCCAACACTAGTGTCCAACTATAAGTTGAATAGGTTCAGTTGTTTGCTCATAGGCCGCTGAGCAGGTGCGGGCTCAATCTCTGAAAGTACCTGTAAAATCAGCCTTCTTTCGAACAAAGTCAGACTCAGA
>VFZK01000035.1 GCA_016871215.1 Acidimicrobiia bacterium
GTCAAAGTCGTGAGCCTTCCCTGACGGTCGGGCTTACTGAATAGCCGCATCGACAAAATCAGTAGCCCGCGCGTTAGCAAGGGCTCGACCTCGACTCAAGGACTTACGAGACTTTGACGGGGCCCTGGCTATTTCGGGCGAGACCATCAGCTTGCTTGACTCCAATAACCGCTCGTTCGAGCCGCTTACGGTCGATGAAGTCGTGCGTTCGGTCCTCTACAAGCCGGGCCAACACTCTTCGCGGACGCCATCCCCGCTTCCGTTCCCGAGGGGACGGGGTCGGCAGGGGGATGCATTCGAAATAGAGACCGATCTTACAAACAAGTCCCTTCGGGAGACGCGCGTCGCTCCCAGGGCCAATGCTGGCGGATTTGTTTTCTTCAAGCTGCCAAACAACCGCATGAGGCTCGGAGGTTACAAAGTGTATATTCCCGAGATTCACAATGTGAAAACTCGGCGGAGCCTGCTCTTTTTCGAGATTGAGTTGAAGTGACTTCGTCGGGAGGATATATGAAGTATACTGCTAAATCAAGATATTTAGTTGTGTATATTCTTGTAGGCCTGCTGGGGCCGCTCCAGGTTATAGCTCAGTCTTCGGAAAAGCTAACGATTCCTGTTGGGACGAGGTTCAAAGCGCGACTTGAAACGCCGATCAGCTCGAAGCTCTCGGAAGTGGGAGACACCCTCATCGTCACTTTGCTTGAGCCGATGCCGATCGATGCGGTGCACTTCCTTCCTCGGGGAACCGAAATGACAGGCAAGGTAACGTTCGTCAAGCGGGCTGGCCGAGTCAAGGGACGGGCCGAAGTGTATGCCCTGATCAACGAGCTGACCACAAGCTACGGGTCAGAACCGATACAGGTATCGATCGATGCGGCCGACGATATGGCGAACGACGAGAAGATCCGGACGGACGAGGAAGGCAAACTTAAGTCTAACAAGAACATAGGAGGCGACGTGGAGGACGCGGGGCGCGGCGCGGCCTTGGGCTCGCTCGGATCGACTCCGGTTGCCATTGCTACTGGCAGTGCAGGAGCGGCGATTGCTGGTCCTGCCGCAGGGGCGCTGGCTGGACTGCTGCTGTCGCGGGGCAAAGAGGTTCGACTGCCCGTAGGAACAGTCTTCCGTATGAAGTTCGACAAGGAACTGACACTGCCCGCCTCCATGGGTCAGGTTCGGCCGACGGCGCTGAAGCAGCAGAAGTAGGCTGTGTCGAGGCGATTCGCGGTTGGGAGCCCGCTCTGCTCAGGCGAGCCCGCGGCTTTGGCTCACGAGCCTTTCGAACAGCCGTTGCAGCTCTTCCTCGGAGTAGAATTCGATCTCGATTCTCCCCTTCTTTCCCCTACTCACAATCCGAACGCGAGTTCCTAGCGATTGCTGGAGTTTTTCTGTTGCCGCCCGAACGTTGGGATCGATTCGTTTTTCGGTTCTCGGTTGATCCGTTGTCTTGGTGGCAGCAATTGCCTTCTCCACCTGCCTTACAGACCAGCCATGGTCGATCGCCTTTTTCGCCAGCGCCCTTTGTTCGCTTGCCCCCTCCAGCGCGACCAAGGCTCTGCCGTGGCCCATCGAAAGCCGGTCTTCCAGCACCAGCTCCTGGATCTCCATAGGCAGTTTTAGTAAACGCAGTAGATTCGTGACGGTCGTGCGATCTTTACCGGTACGCTGCGCCACCTGTTCTTGGGTCAGGCCGAATTCACTGGAAAGGCGCTGGTAGGCCTTGGCCTCTTCAATCGGGTTCAGGTTTTCGCGCTGAATGTTCTCGATGAGGGAGATTTCGAGGAGATTCTCATCGGAAATGGACTTGACCGCTACAGGAACACGGGTCAGCCCAAGTCTCAGTGCCGCGCGCCAGCGTCTTTCGCCGGCAATGATCTGGTATCGTTCCCCGGACGGGCGGACAACGATGGGCTGCACGAATCCATGCGTGCTAATCGATCGAGCGAGCTCATCGAGTCGGGCCTCTGAAAACAGCTGTCGAGGCTGAAAGCGATTCGGGTCGAGCAGGTCGACATCGACTTCACGCAAATCGGTGTCTCGCGGCGCTTCCCGGTCTCTAAGCAGTGCGCTCAACCCTTTTCCCAGAGCTTGTCGGGTCATTTCTCATGATCTCCTTGGCAAGTTCGAGATAGCTCTCGGCCCCTCGCGACTTGATGTCATAGATGAGAATGGGCTTGCCATGGCTTGGGGCTTCAGCCAGGCGAACGTTGCGGGGTATAACCGTCTTAAACACTTGACTCCCAAAGTACTCGCGAAGATCCTGCGCTACCTGATGGGTGAGATTCGTCCGGTCATCGAACATGGTGAGCAGGATGCCCTCGATCTCAAGCTTTGGATTGAGGTTGCGGCGGATTCGAAGGCGCGTGTCCAGAAGCTCAGACACGCCTTCCAGCGCGAAATACTCGCATTGGATGGGAATCAGGAGAGTCTCGGCAGCCGTAAGCGCATTGACCGTCAGAATATCAAGCGACGGCGGGCAGTCGAGCAGAATGAAGTTGTAGCGCCCAACAAGCGGCTCAAGACCTTCCCTGAGGCAGAACTCGCGCCTGTCGCTTGATAGAAGCTCAAGCGCCGTTCCCACCAGATTTCTATCGGACGGCAAAACCTCGAAACCCGGTAACTCGGTCGGCTGGATCAGCTCAGCCAGCGGAGCCTGTTCGGCGAAGGCGTGATAGAGACTGCGCCTCCGGGGATCGCGGCGCAGCCCCAGGCCACTGGAGGCGTTGGCCTGCGGATCACAGTCGACGAGCAGGGTCTTCATCTCGGCGGCTGCCAGTGAAGCGCCGAGGTTGATGGCGGTCGTGGTTTTTCCCACGCCACCCTTCTGATTGGCAATAGCAATGACCCGGCTCAAGAGCTTTCGAGGAATTCGGCGACTTTCGGAACGCGATGCGGGTCCCTTCTAGCAGATTGTGGTTGGGAACTCAAATCCAATCTGCCCACTGCGTAGTGGACTGTTCCACGTGGAACACGTCGCTCGACCTGACGCCCCCTCCGCTGGCCACCCGCAATAAATACCGTTTCACGTGGAACAGTCAGATTTCTCCGACCAAAACCACATGCGCAGGGTTCCAGGGAACGGCGATCGGCCTCTGCCAACGAACAACGGGCACTTTCTCCATCGTCCCCTTTGCGGCCTGAGCACTGGAGAAAAGGACAATGCGGCCGGCGCCTCCCAGGAGCCGAAAGGCGGGTACCACCACCCGCCGACTCAAGCCAACAGCACGCATCGTCAGTACGCCCGGCAGCACGGGGAAGTCGCTCGGCGAGCACTCTTCGACACGACGACTCCAGACCGTGACGTTCGGCAGTCCAAGCTTCCGCCGCATCGCTGTAAGAAAAGCAGCTCTTCTTTGTCTCGGTTCCAGCAGGATCACATCCAGTTCCGAGCGATAGGCCGCTATCGCCAATCCCGGAAACCCAGCCCCAGATCCAATGTCGAGTACTGGGCCTGCAGGGTTCCCAGCGAACTGAGCGCCAAAGAAAGATTCCGCAAGGAGGACTTCCACGACTCCGAGCGGGTCTCGCATGGCGGTGAGATTGATGCGTGCGTTCCACTTCTCAAGAAACACCAGATAAGCTTCAGCTCGCTCCAACAGCAGTGGATTCCAGGTCAACCCACATCGCGTCAGGACCTCGCCAATCTCCTCCTGCGAGAGAACCCGGGTGGTAGACAAATGGCTGTCTCCTGAGACAAGGCTCCAACCAACGCCGATGCGGCTAAGCCGTCTCTTTGCGGTTCGAACTCGCTTCCAGATGGATGTGCAGGATGCACAGAGCAGCCGGTGTTACGCCCGGGATACGGCTTGCTTGGCCAATGGTTGTGGGCCGGATGCGAGAAAGCTTTTCGATCATTTCTCGAGACAGCCCCGGAATGGCATGGTATTCGATGTCAACCGGGATGCGGCGCGATTCAGCCTTTCGAAGTTTCTCAACTTCAGCCGTCTGCTGCTTTAGATACCCCTCGTACTTGATGGAGGTCTCTACGGATTTCATCTCTTCCCAGCTCATCTGCTCTCGAAGCTCACTCGGTACAGAGTCAAGGCAGGACTCAATCCGCACCTCAGGCCTTTTGAGTGCCTGGTCTGCCGCTATTCTGCCACTGTCGACCTCCACTTTGGCCAACCTCAAGTGGGCCGCCAGACGCTCCATTCGTCCCTGTTTGGCTCTGAATCGAGCGAACGCCGCTTCTGACACGAGTCCGATCCGATGTGCCAGCGGCGTCAGCCGCTGGTCGGCGTTGTCGATCCGCAGATGCAGCCGAAATTCAGCTCTTGACGTGAACATGCGATACGGTTCGTTGGTTCCCTTGGTCACCAGATCGTCAATCAGAATACCGATGTAAGCCTGGCTCCTTTCCAGCACCAGCGACGAATTGCCTTGCACCTTCAGGGCAGCGTTGATGCCAGCCATCAATCCCTGGCAGGCAGCTTCTTCGTACCCGGTGGTCCCGTTGATCTGGCCCGCGTGATAGAGGCCTTCCACCTTCTTCGTTTCCAGGGTTGGAAGCAATTCCGTCGGCTGGACGAAATCGTACTCGATTGCATAGCCGGGCCGGATGATCTCCGCGTTCTCCAACCCCGGGATGGCCCGAACCAGCATCATTTGCACGTCTGAAGGCATACTGGTTGAGAGACCATTGACGTAGGTCTCATTTGTGTTCAACCCCTCCGGCTCTAGGAAGAGCTGGTGTCGCAACTTGTCTGGAAACTTCACCACCTTGTCTTCGACCGAAGGGCAATAGCGAGGACCAATGCTTTGGATCTGCCCGCTGTAGAGCGGCGACCGGCTCATGTTGTCGCGAATGATCTGGTGAACCCGATCATTCGTATAGGTGATGAAGCAGGAGACCTGAGGCTGCGTAATCGCACCGGTTTCAAAGGAAAACGGTGTTGGGCGAGAATCGCCCTTTTGCTCTTCCAGGACACTGAAGTTGATGGTCCGGCTGTCGAGTCGGGGTGGGGTCCCTGTCTTCATCCGTCCCCACTCGAACCCGATCGACTTTATGGAGTCCGCCAGAGGAATCGAAGGCGTCTCCCCACTTCTCCCCGCGGAGTACCGATGGTCGCCAATATGGATCAATCCGTTTAGAAAAGTGCCGGTCGTCAGAATCACCGCCTGGGCTTGAACCTTCCGACCATCCCGGAGCTCCAAGCCAGTAGCCCTTCCCCCGTCCCGCAGAATCGCAACTGCCTCCGCCTGCTTGATTCGTAGCCTCTCCTGCTGTTCAAGCACACGCCTCATCTCGACGCGATAGCTCTGCTTGTCCGCTTGCGCGCGTGGCGACCAGACCGCAGGGCCGCG
The DNA here is from genome assembly GCA_016871215.1 of Acidimicrobiia bacterium. Taxonomy (GTDB): domain Bacteria; phylum Acidobacteriota; class Terriglobia; order Versatilivoradales; family Versatilivoraceae; genus VFZK01. The sequence continues at coordinate 5,305 of VFZK01000035.1, forward strand.
GCTGCTATTCAGCAAGCGAAACTGAATGCCGACCCTGTCGATCACGCGCCCCATCACGCCGCCCAGCGCGTCGATCTCGCGGACGATGTGGCCTTTAGCGATTCCACCAATGGCGGGATTGCACGACATCTGTGCAATCAGATCCACGTTCATGGTGTACAGAGCGGTATTCATCCCCATGCGCGCAGCTGCCATCGCGGCTTCACACCCGGCGTGCCCCCCGCCAATCACCACAACATCGTAGGCCTCATCGAAGGCCCCCGCCATTTGCTCCTCCTATTTCCCAATGCAGAAGGTCGAGAATATCGTGCCCAGAACGTCCTCCACGGTGGTTTCGCCGGTGAGCGCACTGAGCCCCTTGAGCGCGGAATGAAGATCAAGAAGAATAACTTCGTGTGGCATACTTGATTTGAGCGAGTTTCGGCTCATTTCTAGGGCGTTCAATGCCTGCTGAATCAGTCGCTCATGGCGGACGTTCGTCACGAGACCCTCGTAACCCTCCAGCTGGCCATACTCCATGAAGAGCGCTCTCCGAAGATACTCGATGCCTTCTCCAGTTCTTGCTGAGACACGGCACACTGCCTTGGACCGAATGTCCAGACTCTTTTCGTCCAGTTGCTGCTCCAAGTCGATCTTGTTGATTACGAAAAGATGAGTTCGCCCTTCGAGCCGTGTCTGAACTTCTGCGTCCAGCCTCGTCCAGGGCTGAGAGCCGTCGACTACGAACAACACCTGATCGGCGTCCGCCAATGCCTCTACAGAGCGGTCGACGCCGAGCTGCTCGACTGGGTCGCGAGCTGCCCGAATTCCAGCGGTGTCCACGAGGCGGACCGGAATCCCTTCGACCTGGGTTGTCTCCGCCACGAGGTCGCGAGTGGTGCCTGGAAACTCGGTGACGATCGCCCGCTCCTCGCGAAGCAGCCGGTTAAACACGCTGGACTTGCCGACGTTCGGCCTGCCAACAAGCGCGATCGTCAGCCCGGCATTGACAATCTTACCGAATGCAAAAGTCGATTGAAGGGGCAACAAACCCGCCTCGACAGAGTTGATCCGGGTACGGATCTCCGCCTCGGACAACACCGAAACATCGTCGTCAGCGAAGTCGATTCCTGCCTCCAACAAGGCAATCAGCTCGACCAGCGTCTGCTTAGCTGGCGTTACTTTGCGCGAGAGCGAGCCGCTCAGCTGCTGCTGGGCGACTTTTGCCTGGTATAGGGTCTGCGCTTCGATCAGGTCTCGAATCGCCTCGGCTTGCACTAGGTCGATTCGGCCGCGCAGGAACGCGCGCAGCGTAAACTCACCAGGCGATGCCAGTCGTGCGCCCGCAGCAAGCGCCAAGCCGAGAGCGGTCTTCAAGATCACCGGACTGCCGTGACAGCTGATCTCGACCACATCTTCACGGGTAAAGGAGCGGGGCGCCTCAAAGCAGGTCACCACGGCTTGATCGAGAACGTCTCTGGTGCTCGGCTCAACCAGGTTTCCCAGCACAGGCACACGATCCGGCAGTCGGTTACGGGGAGTGGAGAAGAAGGAGAGCACAATCCTGCGGGAGTCCCTGCCGCTGAGTCTGATCACGCCCAACCCGCTCTTCCCAAGCGGGGTCGAGATGGCCGCGATCGTGTCCTCAATCAGCGTCGGCATGCTACTTCGGGTGTATGACCACCTGGCGCTGCTCTCCGTAGCCTTCGCTCTCGGTTCGGATCGAACCGTCATCGGCGATCGCCAAGTGAATGATGCGTCGCTCCTCGGGTGACATCGGATTCAGCTTGAACGGTCTCACCAGCCGCTTGACGCTTTCTGCCGCTTTGAGGGCCATCAATCGCAGCTCCTGGGCGCGGCTTTCACGGTAACCGCTGCAGTCGAGTGTGACCCGAGTTCCCTGCTTCTCCATCACCCGGTTGCAAAGATACTCCAGAGCGTTCATGATCTCCGCATTTCTCGCAAGCAGGATCGGCGCATCGTCGCCCGTGAAGGTGATGTGTTCACCCTCAGGCGTCGAAACCCGCTCGAAGTGCAGCTTGAGCGATGCTGACTTGACGAACAAAGACAACAGATCTTCCGAACGCATAGCCCGTCGTTCCCCACTTTCAAGATGTGATGCGACTACTTCCTTTTCGTCCGCTTCACCGGCGATTCCACAGCCGCTCGCGGTCCATATTTGTTCATGAGAAACTGCTGCAGAATCCCTGCCACGTTGCTCGTCAACCAGTACAACACCAAGCCACTGGAAGTGAAGGCCAGCATGAAGCCGAAGAAGACCGGCATCGCCAGCATGATCTTCGCTTGAACTGGATCGGCCGTGGGCGTTGGTGTCATCTTTTGCATCACCACCATCGTCACCGTCATCAGGATTGGCAGGATGTATGTTTGGTCGGCTGCCGACAGGTCTTTGATCCAAAGAATGAAGGGAGCGTGGCGCAGTTCGATGGCAACCGAAAGAACGTTGTAGAAAGCGATGAAGAAAGGCATCTGCAGCAACAAAGGCAAACAGCCCCCAAGCGGGTTCACACCATGTTCCTTGTACAACGCCATGACTTCCGCGTTCATCTGCTGGCGCTTTGGGTCCGTCGGTTTGAGCCGCTTAAACTTCTCCTGAATCGCCTTCATCTGAGGCTGCAGTTTCTGCATTTTCTGCGCTGAAACGATCGACTTGTACTTCAGCGGAAATAAGGCAATGTTGATGAGAAGCGTCAGAACGATTATCGCAACTCCGTAGTTCCTGACATACGAGTGAATCCACTTCAAAGCCAGAAACAACGGCTCGCAAACGACGCGAAACCAACCGTAGTCGATCACCTCTACCAAGTTCGCACCGGTGTTCTTCAACACCTCCCTGTCTTTGGGGCCAACGAATACCCGCACGCCCGACGAGGCTTGCGGCGTGCTGAGGACTGCGGCGCGAAGCAGCTTCTCCTTCTTGTCGCCGTGTTCGTTAATGGAGAGCTGAATTCCCGGGATGGTCCCGCCGCTGGGGGGAAGAAACAGTGCGGCGAAATAAAGGTCTTCGAGCCCAGCGAAGTCGAACGCTCCAGAAAGCTCCTGCTGCTGTCCGACATCGCTGTCATTGAGGCGCGTGATCTTGCCGTGGCTCTGATAAATGCCTCGATGTACCGCCAACCTCGGATCCACGCTCGCGTCGCCGAATCCAGAGCTCCAGCAAACGAAATGCCCTGCCGGCTTCGCGTTCAGCCAGACTTTCGAATCGACGCCGACAACGTAGCTGCCTTTGGTGAACACGATTTCCTTCAGCACACGAAGATTCTGGTTCGCGTACTCGAAAACCACACGGCTTTCCCCAGTCACTTCCAAACGAGGCGGGCCGCTGGTAATGTACAAGGCCTCTCTCAGCGACTTCGTGAGGTCTTCGTCCTTGTCGATAACGATGCCCAGCGGATAACCGTAGAGCGCCGACTTTTTCTCGTCGACGAACTCAAGCGGCTTTCCATGACTGTCTCTGTATTTCTTCAGGACCCAGCTCCTGGCGATCGCTTCACGATTCGAGATCCTCAGTCGATACAGGTCTGTCTCGACCTCGACCCACTGCTCGGCTTCGGCCTGCTTGCGACTTTCAGGAGCAACTGATTCGGGCTGGGCGGTCTCGGGGAGCGGGGTTGGCTGCGGTGTCGCGCTCACCTGTTTGGCTTGGCTTTCGGGAGAGGGCTGAGGAGATGGCTTCTGTGGCTCCCACAAGGTCCTGGTCAGCGTAATCAGCAGGAACGACAGTGCCAGCGCCAACAGGATTCTTCTTTCCATAGTCGCTTACGGAACCCGGCGCTCTGACTCAGACGAGCGGGTCATATCCTCCCGCATGAAATGGGTGGCACTTACACAGCCGCCGGATGGAGAGCACCGCTCCACGCCAGACGCCGTATCGTCCGATCGCCAAGTAGGAGTACTCCGCACACGAGGGATAAAACCGGCAGGCGGGAGGCAAAACAGGAGAAAGGAATCTCTTATAGAGACGAAGACCCGTCAGAATGCTTCGCTTTGCCAGTTCCAATTTCTTTTCGCAGCTCTACAAACCTCAACAACTCTTTCAGCTCCGAGGCAATCTCGACGCCCTTCGCCCTGTCCGCGATCGCCCTGGGATGAACGACCACATCCCACCCAGCCAAAAGCTGCCGGTGTCGGCGGACACTTTCCCTGATACGGCGCTTGACGGTGTTTCGACGCACCGCCTTCCCGAATCGTCTGCTAACAGAGATGCCGAAGCGACAGTGACCCAGCTGATTGGAGCAGTAGAAGATCTGTAAGAACCGGCCTGCCTTCCTCTTCCCTGTGTCGTACACCCGCTGGTAATCTTCGGACTTCAGCAGGCGCGCAGTCTTGGGAAAACAGTGGTCCAAGAAGCCTAGCTTCCTATGGAATCAGGCGCTTGCGTCCCTTATCACGCCGGCGCTTCAAAACAAGCCGACCTGATTTGCTGCTCATACGGCTGCGGAATCCATGCGTTTTGGCACGGCGGCGCCGGTTCGGGCGAAAGGTAGGTTGCATAGACTAATTTCAGCTCCCGTAAAATTCATTCGTCCTGATCGGCTCGGCCGAGACTGCCCAGCACGGGTTCTCGAACTCCTGCCTCGAGGCGCGAGCCGTGCTTATAGCACGCTGCTTTTTTTTCTGTCAATTCAATTGCTGGCTTCAGCGGGGCTCGACAGACCTCCGAGCCAAGCCAGACATGGACGTGGCCCGGTGCTCGTCGGCATCGGCTCTGAACTCCGGCACTGAGCCGCTTGAGATTCCAGACCTCGGGGCTTGGCACACCGAGGCCTTGGAATGGGCTCTTCCCGGAGCACTTGGCCGATGTGAACTTCAAGCTCAGTCTCAAACGAGCCCTTACCAGGAACGCCGGCGGCCTCCGCCTCCACCGCCCCGCGGGCGCCCGCCACCCGAGCGGTCACCACCTCCTCCGCGACCTCCACCGAATCCACCTCCGCTTCTCTCTTCTCGGGGGCGGGCCATATTCACGGTAAGTGATCGATCCTGAAATTGGGAGTTGTGGAACTGTTTGATCGCGTTCTCCGCTTCCTGCTGTGTTTCCATCTCCACGAAAGCGAAGCCTTTCGATCGCCCCGTATCTCGGTCGCGAATCAGAGTCGCGGACTTCACTGTGCCGGCTTGCGTAAACAAGTCTCTCAGGTCGTCCTCTGACGTGTTGTACGACAGATTCCCTACATATAGTTTCGATTCCATCTTCTCTCCAACCGACTGCTCTGGACTTTTCCGGCTCAGTGAACAACCAAATTGCTGGTATCGACGATCCCTGTCTTCGACTTCCGCTTGCCAACATTGGCCCGGAGCCTCAAAGTTAAACAGATACGATCACCGATAGCAAGCTCCTTCCCTCGTCCCCCCTTTTGAGCGAGGCGGAATCGCTTTAGCCAATCAGGAGAGATGCTCGCCATTGTAGCGGACGCTTGTAACCAATTCTGAACTCCATCCCGCGCGCCTTGAGCCTGGGTTCAACCGTTCCTCAGTCCCACCGCCCGCGCGAGGGCAGAGTCCTTGCTGGTACCGTCGGCTGCTTTGCTGGCCTTCCCAAAAGCGCCATGGAAAGCCTTGTCCAGAGCGCATCTTCCGGAAGTCGGGCCCGGGATTACGACCCTCGTTGCACCCGTTTTTTTGTTTTGTAACCGGATTTCACTGTGATATAAAGCCCCACTCACTGACGAAGTGCACATTCCTGGTATCTTTTCCAAGTCCCAGCTTTCTTCTTTCTGTCACAAAGCTCAAAGACCGAAATCAGTACAACTTCACCCTCAGGGTCTTACATTCTCCAGAACCATTTATCCGCTGGTGCTCAATCATGGACTCCTGGCAAAGAATTCTTTTCTTCATCGAAGGTCGAGTCAGCAGGCAGGACTTCACCAATTGGTTCAAGCCCACCCAGTTCAAAAGCCTGAACGGGGACAACACTCTTCTTGTTTCCGTTCCAAACCGGGTTTTCGAAGATTGGCTCAGTAGCTACACGGATCTCATCCAGGAAGCCGTTCGGGCAAGCAATCTTGGTGACCTGAAGATCGTATTCAAAGCCGAGGCGGCAGAGCCTCCTCGCGGAGAAGGTTCGCGTCCGCCCGTTCCAGTTCAAGCAATCCTGGATTTCGACGCCGTGCATCTGCTGAATCCCAAACTGACGTTCGAGCGCTTCGTCGTCGGCTCATGCAATCAGTTCGCACATGCCGCTTCTCTGGCTGTGGCCGAGTCTCCCTCGCGAGTGTATAACCCCCTGTTCATCTATGGCGGCGTTGGGCTCGGCAAGACGCATCTGATGCAGGCGGTCGGCCACCGCATCAAGTTCAACGATCGTCGCATCCGGCTGAGCTATGTCTCCTCAGAAAAATTCACCAACGAGGTTGTCAACGCCATCCGATACGACAAAACCCTGGCGCTGCGGGAAAAATATCGAAATGTGGACGTGCTTCTCATCGATGACATTCAGTTCATCTCGGGAAAACCCGCAACACAGGAGGAGTTTTTCCATACCTTCAATGATCTCTACGACTCCCAAAAACAGATTGTTCTTTCCAGTGATTGCCTGCCCAATGAGATTCCTGACATCCAGGAGCGCCTCCAATCGCGGTTCGGATCGGGCCTCGTTGCCGACATACAGCCACCCGATCTGGAGACGAAGGTCGCAATCCTGAAAAAGAAAGCTGAGTTCGAACGTTTCGAACTCCCAGATAATGTGGCGTTTTACATTGCGAGCAAGATCAAATCCCACGTGCGGGAGCTGGAGGGAGCTCTCGTGAGGTTGCAGGCTTTCCACTCGCTCCGCGGCGAGAGGGTGACTCTCTCCATGGCGCAAGAAGCGCTCCGCCACATCATTCAGTCACAGGAAAGACACATCAGCATGGAGCAGATTCAAAAAATCGTTGCGGAGCACTTCAAGTTGCGCGTTGCGGAGCTCCGCTCCCAGAACAATGCTCGACGAATCGCTGAGCCACGACAGATTGCCATGTACCTCAGCCGCCAGCTGACGAAGGCGTCACTGCCGGAAATAGGCAAGGAGTTTGCCAAGCATCACACCACCGTCCTGCACGCTACCGAAAAGGTGGAAAAAAAGATGGGTGAAGACAAGAACTTCAACAGTCTTGTGACCATGTTTCTTCAATCTCTTCAATAGCGCGGCTGGTGATTCTGATGATTTTGAACAGTTGTTTTGAACAGGGGATGTGTATAATCTGTGGATTGATTTCGTTTTGCCGCGCTTTCCTCCGGCGATTTGCGTTTAGCGACCTTTCGATCACACCATTCTGCACTGGGCTGCCGGTTCAAATTGAATTAGTTAGAGTCGTTGTGCACAGTTTTTCTGTGGCCACGGCTACTTCTAGATTTATCTTTTTGGGTTGATTGATTCGGGTTAGATAACCATGGAACTCACCGTTAGAAAGTTCGATATCCTAAGGGAAGTGGGTTTGACCCAAGGCGTCATCGAAAAGAAAAATACCATTCCCATTCTGGCTAACCTGTTAATGGATGCGCAAGGGGACAGCGTCCAGCTTTCGGCAACCGACCTGGAGCTTGGCATCAAGTGCTCCTGTCCAGCTAAAATAAAGAAGCCGGGGGCGATCACGACGCCTGCCAAGAGCTTTCTCGAAATCATTCGTGAGCTACCAGATGCGGACATCAGGATCAGAACGCTCGAGAACAACTGGGTACAAATCAATTGTGCATCAGCTTCATTCAAAATTGTCGGCCTGCCCAAGGACAACTTCCCGATACTAGCGGACTTGACCCAAAGCTTGGTTGAGATTCCAGCCCGCCCTCTGCTTAGCCTGATCAACAAAACCATCTTTGCAATTGCTACCGAGGAGTCTCGCTACACGTTCAATGGAGCTTTGTTATTGCTCAAGCCTCTGAGCGTTACGATGGTGGCAACCGATGGCCACAGACTTGCGCACATCGAAAAGCAGATCCCGCTTGACCCTCTCAACACGGAATTAAGGACCTTGATTCCGAAGAAAGCGCTGGCCGAACTACAGCGGCTTTTGGCTGAGGCAGACGAGAAAGATGTCGTCAGCTTCGGCAAAGACGAAAACCATCTCTTCTTTCGGCTGAAGAACCGCTTGATGATCTCCAGAATGCTCACAGGACAGTTTCCCAACCACGAGGCGGTACTTCCAAAGGACAACAATCGATCCGTGGTTTTGAATCGGGAAGACATTCGATCGGCCATACGGCGCGTGTCTCTGCTGGCTGATGACAAGTCACGGTCGATTCGGATTCTGCTGGCCAATAACCAGCTCGAGGTCTCATCGAACAACGCTGACTTGGGAGAGGCGAAGGAGGTTTTGGAAACTAGCTACGACGGCGAGCCGGTCCATATCGGATTCAATTGCCAGTATCTGCTGGATTTCATCACGGCTACGGAAGACACCAAAATCAGCTTCGATTTCAAGGATGACCAAAGCGCAGGTCAAATGAGGCCTGCGACTGAGGAGGAGTTCCGCTATCGATATATCGTAATGCCGATGCGACTCTGAAGAAGATCGCTCCCCGTGTAGACGCCAGCCGGCCTGAGTTGGAACTCGAGACCCATGATTCTCAATTGTTTGACCGTGTCGGGTTTCAGGAACCTCGCCGAGCAATCGCTGCCGTTTTCTCCTCAACTCAACATCATTGCCGGCTCCAACGGCCAAGGCAAGACCAACCTTCTGGAGGCCATTCATGTCTTGGCCCTCTCCAGGTCTTTCCGTACACATCAATCCCGCGATCTGATTCGGCACGGTGCCGTCCGTTTTCGTGTCTCTGGAACCCTTCTGGTGAAAAACGACGAGTGCCAGCTTGCTGTCGAGCAGGGCAAAGACGGGAAATCTCTGCTGGTGAACGGATCGAAGAGGGATGTTTTCGATTATCTTGGGCGGCTCCACATGGCCACGTTTGCTTCCCTCCAGATCGAACAGTTCAAGGCCGAGCCCGAGTATCGAAGACGCCTGGTCGATCGTGGCTTGTACCACCTCCAGCCGAGCCATCTACGCCGCATGGCGCTCTATTCCAGGATTGTGAAGCAGAAAAATTCGCTCCTGAGGGAAGCGGCGTCGGTATATACTAAAGCCACTGCTGAACTGCTTGACGTCTGGGACCAACAGATCGCTGAAGCTGGCGCTAAGATCATTCAGGCCCGCCAGTTATACGTTGAGAGAGTCAGGGAAAAACTGAAGGTTCAAACGAATGGCTTTACACCGGAAGCTCTAGACATCAAGTATCTTGCCGCGAACGAAATTTCCTCAACGGCCAGCCTGGAAGACATACAGTCTCAATTGTCAAACCGACTAACGAACCATCGGGAAAGAGAAATTCGCCTCAGGCGGAGCCTCGTCGGACCCCATCGCGATGAGATCTTGGCTGAGGTCGACGGAAACGCGATTCAGCGTTTCGCGTCGGCTGGCCAGCAGCGAAGCGCGCTGCTGGCATTCAATCTGGCACAGATGGAAGTCTACTTCGATGCCTACGGGGAATACCCGGTGTTTCTGATCGATGATGTGGATTCGGAACTCGATGCGCAGCGCATGAATCAGTTGCTTCGGGTTCTGGAATCGAAGACGCAGATCTTTGTGACCACGTCCAAGCCGAAGCTTATTCAAGCCGGCAGCGAGCCGCTGCTACGCCAGTTCACCGTGGTGTCCGGAAGGGTCCAGCGAATCGAAGTCTGAACCAAGCGCCGGGCTACCCGGGTTCCAAGCTGCAACTAGCCAACAACCACAAGGGATGGTGACTCTGCATGAGTGAAACCCTGCAGGAACCGAGAGAAAAGAAAGACAAGATGAAAAAAGAAGACGCTGCCGTCAGTACCCATGGTGGGCCCGAGGGCGCCGGCACTTACGATGCTTCCAGCATCAAGGTGCTGGAGGGGCTCGAAGCGGTTCGCAAGCGGCCAGCCATGTACATTGGTTCCACCGGCGAAATGGGGTTGCACCACCTCGTTTATGAAGTGGTAGACAACTCGATCGATGAAGCACTAGCAGGCTTTTGCACCCGCGTGGACGTCACGATCCACGGGGACAACTCGGTCACCGTCATCGACAACGGGCGTGGCATTCCTGTGGACTACCATAAGGGTGAGAAGAAGTCAGCTGCAGAAGTCGTGATGACGAAGTTGCACGCAGGCGGCAAGTTTGACAGCAACAGCTACAAGGTCTCCGGCGGCCTCCATGGCGTTGGCGTTTCCTGCGTCAACGCACTCGCGGAAGAACTGGAACTCGAAATCTGGAAGAACAACAAGGTCTACGAGCAGTCCTACCGCCGCGGCAAGCCCACCGGTCCTCTGAAGGAGATGGGCCACACGGATCGGCGCGGCACGAAAGTCACCTTCAAACCGGATGCGACGATCTTCGACACCACCGAGTTCAACTTCGATACGTTGTCGCAGCGCTTGCGCGAGCTGTCGTTTTTGAACAAAGGTGTGGTCATCACGATTTCCGACGAACGCAGCGACAAGAAACACGAGTTTCAGTACTCCGGCGGCATTTCAGAGTTTGTCAAACATCTGAACAAGAACAAGGAAGTCCTGCACAGCCCGCCGATCTACTTCGAAGCCAGCAGAGACAGCGTCACCTTGGAGCTGGCCATCCAGTACAACGACACCTACGCGGAGAACGTTTTCTCTTTCGCCAACAACATCAACACCATCGACGGCGGCACGCACCTGTCTGGATTTCGCTCCGCGCTGACGCGTTCGATCAACAACTATGGTCAAAGCGCCGGCTTGTTTAAGGATGTGAAAGAGAACCTTACCGGAGACGACGTCAGAGAAGGGTTGGTCGCGGTCGTTAGTGTCAAACTTCCCCAGCCGCAGTTCGAAGGGCAAACCAAAGGCAAGCTGAACAGCGATATCAAAGGGCTTGTCGAGACGTTCATTAACGAGCGGTTGGCGGACTACTTCGAAAAGAACCCCGGAGTTGCTCGGAAGATCATCGGAAAAGCTATCGAAGCGGCGCGAGCCCGGGAAGCGGCACGGAAGGCAAGAGACCTGACGCGCAGAAAGGGAGCGCTCGACTCGGCGTCGCTACCAGGCAAACTGGCAGACTGCCAGGAGAAGGATCCAGCACGGTGCGAGATCTTCGTTGTCGAAGGCGACTCGGCCGGCGGTTCAGCGAAGCAAGGACGCGACCGCAGGTTCCAGGCCGTGCTGCCGCTCAAGGGCAAGATCCTGAACGTAGAGAAAGCCCGCTACGACAAGATGCTTGGCCACGACGAAATCCGCGCTCTGATTACCGCTCTGGGAACGGGCATTGGGAAGGACGACTTCGACAGCGCCAAGCTGCGCTACAACAAGATCATCATCATGACGGACGCCGATGTCGACGGCTCGCACATTCGCACGCTTTTGCTAACCTTCTTCTTTCGCCAGATGAATGAACTCGTTGACCGTGGACACGTCTTTATCGCGCAACCTCCATTGTTCAAGATCAAGAAGGGCAAGAGGGAAACTTACATCAAAGACGAGAAGGCACTGACGCGAGAATTGATGCGAGCGGCCAGTGAGGACATCGAGGTGAGAATCGGGAAAGAAAAGCAGCAGCTTCAAGCACGCCAGCTGAATACCTTTCTGAGCAATCTGGTCGACTACAAGCTGGTGTTTGAGAAAGTCGAGAAGCGTTTGCGGGACCGGACAGTTGCCGAAATCCTGATTCGAAGCGGGCTGGAAAACAAGTCACACCTGGCCAACATGGGAAACCTGGAAGCGGTCGCCGCCAAGATTCAAAGTCTTGGCTACGACATCGAGTTTGGCTTCGACGAAGAGCACAACCTGCACAATCTGGTTGTCAAAGGGAAGACGGACAACGGTTTCTACCAGCGCACGATCGACTACGAGTTCATTTCACTGGCCGAGTTCAAACGGGCTGTTTCCTTGACGCATTCTCTGAAGGAATACGACACCCCCCCATTCTTCATCTTCGAGAAGGAGAAAAACGAGCCTAAGTTCGAGCTGGCGACGCGGGAGCAGCTTCTGGAAACGATTCTGTCCACAGGCAAAAAGGATTTTCACATCCAACGCTACAAAGGCTTGGGCGAGATGAACCCGGAGCAGCTGTGGGAAACAACGATGAATGCGGAAACCCGAAGCCTTTTGCAGGTACGCATTGATGACGCAGTGGAAACAGATGAAATCTTCACCATCCTCATGGGTGACGCGGTGGAACCGCGCCGCAAGTTCATCGAAGACAATGCGCTGGACGTCAAGAACCTGGACATCTGATCGTCGCCAGGAGGGATCCGCCGGCACAGCCCCCGAGGAGTTCGAATGTCAGCCGAAACCAACAAGACCCTGACCCGCCGCCACTTCGAGGAGCTCCTCAACCGAGGCGACCTCTCGGTAGCCGACGAGATTTTTGATGCAAACGTCGCTTATTGCAGCCCGCTTGGCGCGATCGAAGGGCAGGATCGCCTGAAACGGTTTTTTCTCATGATCCGCAAAGCGATGCCCGACCTGCACTACGTCGCCGAAGACGCCATCACGGAAGGCGACAGAGCGGTTCATTGTTTCTCCATTGCTGTTGGGACACCTATGCGCAGATGAAACAGCTCAACTGGATTCCTCTCGCACCATGACCTAGGACTCCGCCTGGCTGCGGGCTTCCCAAAAGCTCCGCCAAGCCGCAGAATCTCCCAGAGCGGAACCAGACTCAAAACGAACCCATGGACAACAACCAACTGGCATTCAACCAGACCCCGGTCAACATCGAAGACGAAATGAAGCGGTCCTATATCGATTACGCGATGAGCGTGATCATTGGACGCGCGCTACCGGATGTTCGTGATGGCCTAAAGCCGGTGCATCGGCGGATTCTCTTCGGCATGCACGAAATGGGCCTGGCGCACAACAAGCCTTACCGCAAATGTGCAAAGATCGTGGGCGAAGTGATGGGCAATTTCCACCCGCACGGCGACGCCGCGATCTACGACGCTTTGGTGAGAATGGCGCAGGGGTTCTCGATGCGCTGCGTGCTCGTCGACGGCCAGGGGAACTTCGGGTCGGTGGACGGAGACCCTCCGGCGGCCATGCGGTACACGGAGGCGCGCCTGGCCCGCATGGCCGGCGAGATGTTGGCCGATATCGAGAAAGAAACGGTCGATTTCACCCCGACCTACGACGAGAGCCAGCTCGAACCCAGCTATCTGCCGACGCAGATTCCCAATCTACTAGTGAACGGGTCCGAAGGAATCGCGGTTGGCATGGCGACCAAGATTCCACCGCACAACCTTCGCGAGGTGATTGACGCCGCGATCTTGCAGGTGAACAAGCCCGACGCCAGCCTCGAGGAGATCGTCAAACTGGTGCCCGGCCCCGACTTTCCAACGGGCGGATTCATCTACGGCAAGAGCGGGATTCAGCAAGCCTACTCGACGGGGCGCGGTTCGATCATCATGCGTGCCAGGGCAGCAATCGAGAAACAGGCGCGCGGCGACAAGGAAATGATCGTGATCACCGAGATTCCTTATCAGATCAACAAAGCCAAACTCATCGAACGAATCGCCGAGCTGGTTCAGGACAAGAAAATCGAAGGGATTACGGACTTGCGGGACGAGAGTGACCGCGAAGGCCTGCGCATCGTGATCGAGCTACGGCGCGGCGAACAGCCAGACGTGATTCTCAACAACCTCTACAAGCAGACGCCGATGCAGACCAGCTTCGGAGTCATCATGCTGGCGATCGTTAACGGCCAGCCGCGAGTTCTGAACCTGCAGGAGGTACTGAAGCATTTCGTCGAGCACCGGCTTGAGGTTGTGCGCCGGCGCACCCGATTCGAACTACGGAAAGCCGAAGAACGTGCCCACATCCTGGAGGGGCTGAAGAAGGCGCTCGACAAGATCGATGCCATCATCAAACTCATCCGGGCTTCCAAGTCTCCGCAGGATGCCCGCGAGGGCCTGATGCGCCAATTTGAGTTTTCCCAAGTCCAGGCCCAGGCCATACTGGATATGCAGCTCCAACGCCTCACCAGCATGGAGCGGGAGAAAATCCTCGAGGAACTCGAGAACGTCCTCAAGCGCATCGCTGAGCTGAAGGAGATTCTAGCGAACGACAAGGTTTTGCGCGCTGTGGTTGTGAAAGAACTTAAAGAGGTTCAGAAACTCTACGGCGACGAACGACGCACCCAGATCGTTGACGAGCACGCGGAGATCAAGCTCGAGGACCTCATTTCCGTGGAAGACGTAGCTGTGACGGTGACGCACTCCGGCTACCTGAAGCGAACGCCCGTGAGCGACTACCGCCAGCAGCAACGGGGCGGCAAGGGCCGCATCGGGATGCGCACACGCGAGGAAGACTTCGTTGAGTATCTCTTCGTCGCCTCCACGCACAGCTACCTCCTCATCTTCACCAACCAGGGTAAAGTGCATTGGCTGAAGGTTTACGAGATTCCTGACGTTGGGACCGCTGGAAAAGGCAAGGCCATCGTCAGTCTGGTTAATCTGGCAGCGGACGAAAAGATGACCGCGGTTCTCCCGGTGACCGATTTCGCCGCAGACCGGTTTGTCATGTTTGCCACACGGCAGGGCGTCGTCAAGAAGACTCGTCTCGATGCGTTCAGCAATCCGATGGCGCGCGGCATTCTAGCGATCTCGGTCGACGAGAGCGACGAGTTGATCGCCGTGGAGCTGACGACAGGCAAAGACCAGATCTTCCTGGGAACACACGAAGGGCAGTGCATCCGTTTCCATGAGGACGATGTTCGCGACATGGGCCGACAGGCGCGTGGCGTCAAGGGGATCGAACTGGCTGAAGACGATTATCTGGTGGGAATGACCGTTAGCGGCGACGAGGGAATGATCCTTTCGGTCACGGAAAACGGCTATGGCAAGCGAACTCTGGTTAGCGAATACCGAGCCCAGTCCCGCGGCGGCAAGGGCGTTATCAACGTCAAGACGAGAGAGAAGAATGGCAAGGTCGTCGCGATCATGAAGGTCGACGACAACTCCGAGCTTATCGTCATTACGGGCCAGGGCAAACTGATCCGGCTCGAAGCGTCGGCGATCCGAGCGGCTGGACGCAGTACTCAGGGGGTCAAACTCATTGAGCTAGGCGATGACGACAAGGTTGCGGCCGCTTCCCTCATCACGAGCCAGTCCGAGAGGTTGCTGGAGGAAAAACCACCCACCGTACACTAGCGACAGTAGCAGCCCACCTCGCTTGTAAGCCAACCTGGCCGTTCATCCGCTGGTTTCGCGTGCCGTCCCCCGCCCAGCTGGAGCCTCCATCGGCTGCCTCACGACGTAATGACAAATCGCGCGTTTGCCGATGATTCAGGCCATGAGCGGCACAGCAGATCCTACCCGAATCATGGTGGTCGACGACGATGCTGGATATGCCCGCCTTCTTCTTGATTGTTTCTCTGGCCTCGGCTTCGAAGTTTTGTACGTGCAGTCTGGGCGAAAAGCCCTGGCAGAAATCCCGGCGTTTCACCCTGAAATCATTCTTCTGGACATTCGTATGCCCGAAATGGATGGCTTTGAAGTCTGCCGGTCCATTCGTGGGAATCCCGAAAACGCCAACATCATTATCATCATCCTCACCTCGGTGGGTGAGGTCGAAGATAAGATCAAGATTCCGCTGCAAAACCCCCGGTTTTGAAAGTGGTGAGAATCCGCCTGGGGAGCGATTTTTCAGCGGGTGGAACTTCTTTTGTCGATTAAGGCGGCTTGGCGTTCATGATTCTGATTGCTGGACTCT
>VFZK01000036.1 GCA_016871215.1 Acidimicrobiia bacterium
TCGCTAACTCGGTTTCGGTGAAGGTCAGTGACGGTCCCCGTTTTCTGAATGGCATAGAATCCTCCTTTCAGAGGAGTATGCCACAAACAATCGTTATGGTCTACTTATTAATAGAATGATGATCTAGATCAACACAGCCCTTCCCTATCCCAATTTATCTTGGACAGCAGTGGATAGCGATCGAAGAGTTGGCCAAACGCCGCTCGATCGCCTAGCGCCACTTTGCGCATCAGCTCGGTATCCTGAAACGAGGCTGGAACGGGCATTACAGTTTTCGAACTCTCAGCAAGGTCTCTACGCCAAGATACATGATTCTGTTCGCCATTCAACAGCAAAACCTCGGCAGCCTGCCAACAGGGCCCGCGATAGACTCGCAGAGCGCTCGACCACCAGCGCCCACCGTCTCTTTATGCTTACGCAACATCGGCCCCCTTCGGATTGCAGCAGAGGCAACTCCCCTGCGTCAAACCTCCGAACCTGCCGGCTGCTTGGCCCTCTAACTACCGCCGTTGTGAGATGTCTTTGATGATGACTTCACCATGAAAACGGCCGTTCTCGATGAAGACCTCGTTGGTGTGCATGCCGGCAACCACAACTCCGGCTAGATAGATCCCTGGCACATCGCTTTCAAAGGAATCCTTATGAAAGGGGCGTTGATCGTCGGGATTGAGGTGGATGCCAATCGACTTAAAGAACTCGAGATCGGGGCGGTAACCGGTCATCGCAAAGACGAAGTCGTTCTTCAGCGGCCAGGTTCTCCCGGTGGAATCTCGAAGCTGGATGTGTTCCTGGTCAATCTGGACCACCGACGTTTCGAAGAACGCGTCGATCTCCCGATTCTTGATTCGATTTTCGATGTCGGGCTTAATCCAGTACTTGATGCTGGGGCTTAGCTCCGTTTCACGGTGAATCAGGGTAACCCTCGCCCCATTTCGGTAAAGATCCAGAGCAGCAATCGCAGCCGAGTTCTTCCCACCAATCACCGCTACGTCTGTACCGTAGTACGGATGGGCTTCAGTGTAGTAGTGAAAAACCTTCGGAAGGATTTCTCCCGGAATCTCAAGCAGGTTCGGAATATCGTAATAACCGGTTGCCAGGATGATCTTCCTGGCACGATACAGGCAAGCCACTCCAGATCGCGTCCGCGTTCGCACGCGGAAATCCCCGTCGCTGCCTTCGACTGCCAGGACAGTCTCATAAAGGCGAAGCTTCAGCCGGCAGGTGTCCGCCGCACGGCGATAGTACTTCAGGGCCTCCAGGCGGGTCGGCTTGTCGTAGGAGCTGACGAACGGCAAGCCTCCAATCTCGAGCAGTTCCGGCGTCGTAAAGAAAGTCATCTGAACCGGAAAATTCTGAATGGAGTTGACGATGCAGCCTTTTTCGATGACGAGGAAATTGAGTTGTTTCTTCTCGGCTTCGATGGCGCAGGCTAATCCGGTAGGTCCAGCGCCCACGACGATGACATCCTTGAGATCGTTATCCATCTTCCAGGTTTCGGCCGCCGGACATCACAGCCGAAGCATCAACCGAATGCCGGCTCATCGGCTCACACACTCCAGAGGTCGTGACGAAAGGGTTGCCAGTTCCTCGAAATCTAGAGGCTCTGACTCGATGGCTTCAGGGTCATCCAAAAGATCGAGTTCCTGACAAACGCCCAGGGCTCGGTGACAGATTCGCAGCCTACACTTCTTGAACTTCGCGCTGTTCGAAGAGGTGGTCAATCCAAAGCGACGTCAATTTTTCAGCCACGGAGTTCTGCCGGAGCCGGGACCGTAAATGGTCGAAGTCCACCAGATCGAGCGGCTGATCCTGATTGAAGCAGCTAAAAATGACCTTCTCCTCGCCCGTTATCGGATCGCAGTGTCTCTGCAAACACTGAGCGCAGATTTCTTTCAGCATGCACTGCATCGGGGAGTTGATCGATCCAATCGCCTTGTGCCCGGCGGCGAGGTGAGGCTTCAGCAAGGTCCTGCGCGCCACCTTGACTGCATTCATCATCCGGTCGGACCCGATCGAAATGATCCGATCCACAGCACACAGGGGCGTTTCAACTTCGCCAAGGTCACCGCTTGCATAGCTCTGCATGGCTTGAACAATGTTGCCACGGAAGGTCCGGTCCTGGGGGCGCCGAGGCTCAATCAGCTCACCTTCGTCGACCGACCAAATCACGACGTCGCAGGCTTTCTCGATCTCCCTCCGCTTAAACAGGTCGGATTTCTTCCGGTAGCCGGCGAAGTAGACGACCCGGTTATTTTTCTCCTTGAGAGCTTCTGCAATGGAAAACAGCACTGCGTTGCCCAAGCCACCCCCTGCCAGCAACACCGTTTCGTTTTCAGGAATCTCGGTCGGGGCACCCGTAGGCCCCATCAGCACCACCGGTTCGCCCGGGTTCAGCAGCGCACACAGGCGGCTCGAACCGCCCATCTCTAGAACGATCAGCGAAACAAGCCCGCGCTGGCGGTCGACCCAGGCACCGGTCAGGGCAATGCCCTCCATGGTCAAATGAAACCCCGAGGGCCGCTCAGCGAAGCTATCGTAATTCTGAAGGCGGTAAAACTGCCCAGGCCTAAAATGATTGGCCGCCATTGGGGCGCGCACCACAACTTCAACGATGTTCGACGTCAGGCGAAAGGCGTCCACGACCCGCGCCTGCAGAAGGTCGTCCAATCGCTCAGCAAAGCGAACCCAGGCCTGCTCACGGTCAGCCTGGTCTTCTTGAATCTGCGACGCGACTTCATCCCGAAACAATCGGCCGATCTCTGTGTAGCCTTTCTTCGCCGAAGCCATTGCCTTCACGACATTGCCAGCGAATACGGGATGATTGTCGCCGTAGAACGTGATGTAGCGGCCATTTCTGCTGTAAGAGGTGAAAAACCCTGTCTCTCCCTGCGCCGCCGGAATCAGACGCCGCTGTCCATCGGACGTCTCGAGTCGATACGCCTGAAAGAACTCGCCGTCTTTGTCCAAAACGAACGTTCCCGGATGTTCGCGTTCGTAGGTCACGTTAGGATGGGTTCCCGCCGCTACCATCACTGAGCGTGCTGGAAGCTCGACCGATTCGCCCGTGCTGCGATACTTGCCGCCCAGCCAGGCTTGCCGCTCGAATCTCATGGCTTGCAACTTTCCCCAGGCATCAGGGATGCATTCGGCGGGACTCAGCAGCTCAACGATGTCAATTCCCTCTTCCAGCGCCTTGATGATCTCTTCGTGGTTCAGGCGGTAGGCAGGAGAGTCTTGCAACCGCTTCCGGTAGGCGATGGTGACGCCGCCCCAGGACCTTACCAGGCGCGCGAAGTCCGGCTTGCGGCCAGCTGCCTGAGCCGCTGCTCGCTCGGCGCGGATCGCCCGCCCGTGAATTAGCCATCGCTGAAAGATCTGCTTTTCTTCGTCGTCGAACCGGCCCCAGATGCTCTCGGCACCGATGCGTGAAACCAGTCTTTCGTAGCGATCGAGCGATTTCTCGACCTGTATGACGTAGTAAGCCATCAACTCGGTCGCGGTATCGATTGCGGTCAATCCACCACCGATCACCACCGCTGGGAGGTCGACTTGGAGGTTCGTTAGGCTGTCTTTCTTGTAGGCGCCCGACGCTTGCAAGCCCATCAAGAAATCGGACGCCTGCCGCATTCCTCGCAACAAATTGTTCCGAACGGGAACAAGCGTCGGCCTGCCAGCGCCCGTCGCAAGAGCGATGTGATCGAAACCGAGGTTCCAGGCGTCGTCGATGGTCAGTGTGCCGCCAAAGCGGACACCGTCAAAGAGTCGAAACTTCTTGCGCCGCATCAGCACGAGATAGTTGACGTCGAGGAAGTTCTTGTCCCAGCGCACGGTGATGCCGTATTCCGACACACCTCCAAAACCCAGGATGGTCCGGTGATCCAGCTCGGCCGTGATGTCTTTGATGTGTCGGATTGGGCGTGGCACGCGCTTCCGGGCTCCCCGCACCTCCATCGCGAGCGGCTCCACCCGCAGCCCCTCGATGCCGACCACGCCGAAACCTTCATTGAGAAGAAAGTGCGCCAGTGCATAACCTGCCGGCCCCATGCCGACAACCAAGACGTTTTTGCCGTTATAGCGCAGGGGCACAGGGCGAAGCATGTTCAAGGGATTCCAGCGCGTCAACAGCGAGTAGATCTCGAACCCATAAGGTAAGTTCAGCACGTCCGTGAGAATGCCGGTTTCGATCTGAGGAATATTGACCGGCGTCTGCTTCTGAAAAATACAAGACTTCATGCAGTCGTTGCAGATGCGGTGGCCAGTGCCGGCACAAAGCGGATTGTCGACCATGATCATGGCGAGCGCGGCGATGACCTCGCCCTGGCGCTTGAGGAGGTGCGCTTCGGAGATCTTCTCGTCCAGCGGGCAACCTTCCAGCCGGATGTCGAGCGGATTGTTCTGAATCTGCCCCTGCTTTCGGTAGCCTTTCGAACAGGAGTCTTTGTCGCGTTCGTGGCAGTAGATGCAGTAGTAGACCTCCTGTAGCGTTTCGCGAGGCGTCATTCGCTCGT
Source organism: Acidimicrobiia bacterium (assembly GCA_016871215.1). Taxonomy (GTDB): domain Bacteria; phylum Acidobacteriota; class Terriglobia; order Versatilivoradales; family Versatilivoraceae; genus VFZK01. The sequence continues at coordinate 4,509 of VFZK01000036.1, forward strand.
CGGTCAGTTTGAAACCGTCGCGAAAACGGCGAGTCTCGGCAGGCCCCCTGAATCGCTCGGGAAGCTGGGAGTCGAATCGATCGATGCGCACGAGGTTCTGGTAGTCCACGGCTTCCGGGACCCCGATCGAGGCAAAGTGCTTGGAGCGCTCGCGCAGCGACGGATGAAACGCCAGCGCTGCTGACCATTTGTGGATGATTCCCAGGTCTTCCTGGGCGCTGGCTAGGCCTTGAGAATCGCCTGCGGCCTTCGCTGCCTCAACCGCTTCCAGCGTTCCCAGGCCAGCTTCGGCTAACTCTCTCTCGGGATCTTCGGCAAACGATGTCTGCGCCACACGCCGGTCTACTAGCGCTCGATAATCAAACTCCAGTTCTGAAAGGTCCCACGGACCCATCTCTTCTTGCGTCGGAGGGTGTTTGAGAACCTGCCTGTCTAAATACTTCTTTTTCCACTCGAAGAGCCGTCCGTCTTCCCAGACCTGCTGCCGCAGTGATTCGTGTTGAGCCTCGATGCCAAATAGTTGCGCCACAAAACGTCCCAAGTGCGGCGCCACACGGATCAGCAAATCCGATACTGCCACCACCTCATAGCCCTTGCCTTCGGCTGAGCGGTAGGCCTCATAGAGCTTCGACAACTCAGGATCTGACGCGCCAAGCGCTTGCCGAAAAACGCCGTCGAGCTCGGCGATGCGGCGTACCCGATTCAGGTCGGCAAACCGGAATCCGGGTATGCCCAGGGGAAAATTCCAACCCGCGGCTTCTGAGCGCGGATTCGTAGACAGATGAAGAAGGTTCATGCACTCTCTCCAAAGCAGGAAGACGATGAATCCAGAACGGCCACTCTCAACGATTCCGAGTCGTCACGGGGACCGTCGAGACCGGTCACTACCGCTCTTCGAAGTCCAGCGCACATACTAGGATTCCCCACCCGCGACGTCAACCTGGGTCGTCATGGTCTCGACGTGGGTCTTGGACCTCCGACAATCCCTGGGAGCAAACAACTCAAGCACACCCCGCGCGTCCGGCAGCAGGCTGGCAGGCGAGACACCGTCAGTAATAGCGAGCTAAGAGGGTGTTTAGAAAGGCCTGGTTCAAGGAGTCAGCTACGTTTGTAGTCCCGGCTTTAGCCGGAACCACAGCATTTCCTTCCGCCTAAAGGCGGGACTACGAACCAAAGCGCGCCTTTTTAAACACTCTCTAAGGCTTCTCCAATCGCGTGAGTATCGCTGCGCACCGCTGCTTCACTTCGCGAATGACGTCAGCAGTTCCCTCAGTCAGCTCCATTTCGCCGAGTTTCTCAATCTCGAAAAACCCGGCGCCGCTCGCGTCGGAACCAGCATGAGGCTGGCCGGGGCCGGCTTCGCAAAGGTAGTCGATGATCACGTAGTGGTAAGCGATCTTGCCTTCAGCATCTGTGTTGATTCGGTCGACGACCTTGGCGACGGCAAGGGGCTTCACTTCCAAGCCGGCTTCCTCGCGTAGTTCTCTGATGACGGCAGCCTCCAGAGTTTCTCCAAGCCGAACAACCCCGCCTGCGATGGACCACTTGCCCTCTGCCGGTGGCTTGGCCCGCTGGATTAGCAAGACAGTGTTGGCCCGAAATACCAGCGCACCAACCGCACACACCGGGGATCGAGGATACCTTCGCGTCATCGGATCACTCCTGGAAATTCGCTTTTACTTCGCCTATAATTCGGATTTGACATTCGATGAGAGCTTCGAGAGGCTTCTATGCCACTAACCAAGCGCCAATTTCAAGTCCTGTTGTTTCTAGATCGATTCGTCCGAGAACAAGGATACTGCCCGAGCTTTGAAGAGATTGGGAGGAATCTGCAACTTTCTTCCCTGGCAACGGTCCACAAGCACCTAAACACGCTCGAACGCAAAGGTTTCATCCGCAGGGATTACAATCGCAGTCGTTCGATCGAAGTCGTCAACCGCGAACCGCTGGAACACACCACGAGGGCAAAGCAAGGAGCAGACCCGGCACAGACGCGCGCCGCTAAGGACTTCCAGTTGCCGTTGCTCGGCCGCATCGCTGCCGGCCGGCCCTTGGAAGCAGTGACCCACAGCGAGCACCTCTCTCTCAAGGAGTTCGTCGGGAGCAAAAGCGTTTTTGTGCTCCAAGTCAAGGGCAACTCGATGGTGGAGGATCATATCTGCGACGGGGATTTCGTGGTCGTGGAAAAGAGGCAGAGTGCTGAAAATGGTGACACCGTCGTGGCTCTGATCGATAACGGCGAGGCGACGCTGAAGAAGTTCTACCGCGAGAAGAACGACACCGTCCGTCTGCAACCTGCCAATGCCGAGATGCAGCCCATCGTGGTCAGGGCCAGAGACGTGACGATTCAGGGTCGTGTCATCGCGGTGCTCCGGAAGTATTGAGTCACTCCATGCGAGCCGCCAGTGTTCATTTGGGAACTTTCGTAGGACCAGTACCAGCTCGACAACAAATCCTCACCACGAATTCATGGAACCCGTGATTTTCCATGCCGACATGGACGCGTTTTTCGTCTCGGTCGAAGAGCTGTTTGAGCCCAGCCTCAAAGGCAAGGCGGTGATCGTGGGTGGCCTGCCAAACCAGCGAGGCGTCGTTTCGGCTGCTTCTTACGAAGCTCGCAAGTACGGTGTTCACTCAGCGATGCCACTGGTAACTGCTAAGCGGCTTTGCCCGCATGCCGTGTTTCTCCCCGGACGACGCGACAAGTACTGCGAGTATTCCCGAAAAGCTGAAGGGATCTTCCGACGCTTCACACCCGTCGTCGAAATGGTGTCGATCGACGAAGCGTATCTGGACTTCACCGGATCGGAGCGGCTGTACGGTGCCCCTCTGTCGGTTGCCCATCGGTTACGCTCGGAGGTGGAACGAGAAACTGGACTCAGCGTCTCCATAGGAATATCGCGAACCAAGCTGGTCTCCAAGGTCGCCTCCGATTTGGCCAAACCGCGGGGCATTCTGTGGGTCTTGCCCAGTCACGAGGCTAGTCTCTTGGGGCCGCTGAAAGTCGGCAAACTCCCAGGAGTTGGCAAGGCCACCGAGATGCAGCTTCGCGATCTCGGGGTGATGACTGTAGCGGACCTTGCGGCACTCGGGCGCCAGTCTCTCAATGATCTATTTGGCCAGTGGGGAGAATCGCTCTACTGCAAAGCGCAGGGACAGAACACAGCCCACTTTGACTTTCACGACGAGCCGGTATCCATCAGTAACGAGCACACGTTTGCACAGGACACCAGCGACCCGGAAGAGGTGGAATTGACATTGGCCCAGCTTGTCGAGAAGGCCGCCCATCGACTGCGCGCGCACCGCATGTTCGCCAGAACAATCACTTTGAAACTGCGCGATCTGCATTTCCGAACAGTAACGCGGGCTGCATCGTTAAAGGAGCCAACGCATCTCGACGGCGAGATTCTCGATAGGGTTCTGCAGCTTCTGCACAGGAGCTGGGATTGCAAGACTAAGATCCGCCTGGTCGGGGTCGGGCTGAGTGGCCTTGGATATGCCCCAATGCAGGGACACCTGTTCGAAAGAGAGTCACGCGAAAAGAAAACTCGCCTGTACGAAGCCGCCGACAAGATTCGAGGCAAGTTCGGCTTTGACTCCATTACTTCCGCCAGGACTGTGAAGTGAAAGTCGCTGCCACGAATATCGTCAAGAGGCTCCGTGAGCGTGGTTACTCAGCCTACTTCGCGGGGGGCTGCGTACGCGACCAACTCATGGGAATTCCGCCCAGAGATTACGACGTCGCCACGAGCGCACGGCCCGAACAGGTCATGGAGATCTTTCCCCGAACTGTGCCAGTCGGCGCCGAATTCGGCGTCGTGCTCGTTCTGAGCGACCACGAGCAGGTCGAAGTCGCCACTTTTCGCTCCGACGGGGATTACGCCGACGGCCGGCATCCGGATCGTGTGACCTACACAGAGGACGCCAAACTCGACGTCTTGCGCCGGGATTTCACGATTAACGGGCTCCTGTTGGATCCACTGACGGAGACTCTGTTGGACTATGTGGGAGGACTGAGTGACATCCGCAACCGGGTAATCCGCTCCATCGGAGAACCCATCCAGAGATTCCGGGAAGACAAGCTGCGCATGATGCGCGCGGTACGCTTCTCAGCGCGCTTCAACTTTAAACTGGATGCAGCGACGCGTGAGACCATCCAGACTCTGGCGAGCCTGATCGGCCAGGTGAGCAAAGAACGGCTTCGCGATGAGCTCAGCAAGATTCTCACGGAAGGATACGCATGCGGCGGCATTCAGCTGCTGGAAGCGGTGCGCCTGCTACGCCCGATACTGCCCGAGATCTCCAGTTTGCAGGGAGTTGAGCAACCGCCTGAATTCCACCCTGAAGGAGACGTCTGGACTCACACGCTGTCGATGCTTCAGATCATGGATGAAACGAAGCGAGGCTTGCGCCAGGGGCTAAACCCCACCGCCACTGATTGGGCCAGCACCGCCGGCCATTGCCAGTCGAGCCAGGAAAGCGCCTATCCCCCGATTTCCCTGGCACTGGGGGTTCTATTGCACGACGTGGGCAAGCCGGAGACCTTCGAGGTGAAGGACCGCATTCGGTTCAACAACCACTGCGAAGTCGGTGCTCGAATCGCGATCCAGATCTGTGAGCGTCTGCGCTTCACCAGCCGCCAGACGGAGAGAGTCGCCCAACTGGTTCGAGGCCACCTCAAATTCAAAGACCTGTTTCAGATGCGACCTGCCACACTGAAGCGGTTCTTGCGCCAGGATGCGATCGAAGAGCATCTCGAGCTACACCGCCTCGACTGCCTGGGAAGCCATCGAAACCTGGATGCGTGGAATGCCGCAAAGGAGTACCTCAACGATCTCCCGCCCGAGGTGATTCGCCCGGCACGGCTGGTCTCTGGAGACGATTTAATCGCACTGGGTTACTCGCCTGGACCCGTTTTCAAGAAGATCCTCACGGCTGTGGAGGATGCTCAGCTAGAACACCTTGTAGAAGACCGTACGGAGGCATTGCAGTGGGTGGAGAGCCAATTCGGAAAGGATAAGTTCCACTGCAACAAGGACTAGGAGAGCGTCGTGGTTTGGAATGTCTCTTCGGGGATTTTGATGGGACCAAAAGATAAGTTAGACTAGGCGAGTTCACGCTGACACCCGACGGATCGTTCGAGATGGGGAAAGCACGAGTGGCGAAATCTCAGGAAACGATGCAACCCAGAGGTTCCGATGAAACATGGGTGACCTGGGTCGCTCAGATCGCGCGCGGCGACGAGCCGGTGTTGGCGAGTCTCTACGATGCCAGCAGCCGCTTGGTCTATGGGTTGGCGTTGCGTATCCTCGGAGACGCTGGAGCCGCAGAAGAAGTGACTCTCGATGTGTATCTGCAGGTGTGGCGGCAGGCGACGCGTTTCGACCCAGCGCGCGGCAAAGTCTCCACTTGGCTACTGGCCATGGCTCGTAGCCGGGCAATCGACAGACTCCGCGCCAGGCCTCACGAAGTAGCGCAAGGCGAGACGCTGGAGGTTCTGGCCGAAGCCCGCAGCGAGAAGCCGGGACCGGAGGAATCTGCAGCCATCACCCAACAAGAAGCCCAGGTCCGCCGAGCCCTAGACGCCCTGAGCGTCGAGCAATCGAGCTCGCCTATTTCGGAGGATTAAGCCAAAGTGAGATTGCTCTGAAGCTAAACGAACCCTTGGGGACGATCAAGACCAGAATCCGCAGCGGCATGTTGAAACTTAGGGAGCTGTTACGGGGTTACCACGGAGAGTTGCTATGAGTGAACACCCTTCGAAAGAGGACCAGTCTGAACTGGCGCTGGGCTACTCTCTTGGACTCTTAGATCCGGCGGAGCGACAGTGCCTGGAAGCTCACCTGAGCGCGGGGTGCGCCGACTGCGATGCTGAAGTGTCAAGTTTCTCCCAGGTTGCACGTGCGTTGAGCTTGAGCCCACCGTCCGTGGCGCCACCCGCTCGTCTGAGGAGCCGCTTGCTGCAAGCAGTGGCGGGCTGTCCCGTCGGTGTGCGGGAGGGCGCAGGAAGCTCCTGGAGAATCGTGCGCACAGCCGAGCTGTCCTGGCGGCCCTCAGGTCGCCAGGGCCTATGGGAGAAACGGCTTCTCTACGATCCAGTCCAATGTCGGTCCACGCGGTTGATCAAGTTGGATCCAGGCGCCAGCATCCCAGCCCATAGGCACAGAGGAGATGAAGAGTCTATGGTGCTCGAGGGTGTTGGCAGATTCGGAGAGCTGGCATTTGGCCCGTGTGACTACCATCGCGCCAGCTCCAGGAGCCTGCATCCGCCCTTCCTTTCCGAATCAGGATGCGTATGCTTGATCTTCTCAGGATCGGAGCACGAGTTCCTCTCGGAGACCAACGACGGGGGCAACGTCGAACATCTATTGACCATCCGCTCCGGCTCGGGAACGTGGACCCGCTTGCACCCGGGTCTGGAGACTCAAGTTCTGTACGCTGCTTCGGAACCGCGTGGCGATGCCACGAAACTGTTTCGCCTAGGTGCTGGCGGTATGCTGGCCCCCTCAGACTTTGCTTTTTCCGAAGCCTTCGTGCTCGACGGAGGTGGAGTCCTTGGAACAGTTGAAATCGCCGCCGGGGACTACTTGCAGAGAATCGAAGCCACTCCGGTCGAGGTGTTGCGAAGCCCCCAAGGATGCATCCTTCTAACCCGCTCGGAGTCGCTCTGATCGCCAGGTGCCTGCTTCGGAGACGAGGTTACGGCGGTCAATCTGATCCGCTCGGATCCTTCTGGTGGCCGGCCAGGGATCATTGACGAGTTCTTTCCGGCTTTCACCTGACAAGTGGTTTCGCTGGGTTTGACTGCCCGCAGGCTGCGATCTCCTCGTTGGGCTAAAGAATACATGGTCGAATCCAGGGATCGTTTCAGCGAGTTCCTTCCTAGGATCCACACCTGAGTCCCAAAGCCACAATCCACCCGGAAAACTTCGGCTGATTCCTGTCGCCATGCTGTCCTCCCTGCCTCGGCCGATGCATCCGATCGCCGGGCTCATCCTTGCCAAAGCAATTGGGTTTCCTGAGGGAAGTTGCTGATCGGGTGCCACTTGAGCTGGCGAAGACGACCGAGGTGCCATGGATGCAGGCGGCGCTGGCGCGGAAAACCTCCAGTGAGTTATCAAGGCAGACAAGTCTCTTAATCCTTTGACTGTGGCAATGGGCGGGTGCTAACGTCGCTGTCCTAACTCCCGTTTCGGGATCGAAAGGGAAAACGAACATGAAGATCCGAAAGGCCGTATTCCCCGCTGCCGGGCTGGGGACTCGACTCTTGCCAGCGACCAAATCCCAACCCAAAGAGATGCTGCCGCTGGTCGACAAACCCGTTATTCAGTACGTAATCGAAGAAGCGATGGCATCCGGAATCGACCACATCATCATCGTGACGGGCCGCGGCAAGAACGCCATCGAGGACCATTTCGACGTCAGCTACGAGCTGGAGAGAATTCTCGAAAGTCGTGGCAAAACGGACCTGCTTGAACAGGTCCAAGCAATCTCGAAAATGGTGTCGATCGCTTACGTGCGCCAGAAGGAAGCGCTGGGACTGGGTCATGCGATTTTGGTGGCAAAACCTTTGGTCGGCAATGAACCGTTTGCTGTGTTACTGGGCGACGACATCATTGACGCCGAAGTCCCCTGCACTCAACAGATGATTTCGGTCTTCGAGAAACACCAGTCTTCCGTCCTCGCCACGCAAATTGTGGAGGGCCCCGATATCTCGCGGTATGGAGTCATCAAAGGCCAGGCTGTGAGCGACGAATTCTCAGGGCGAACCTATCGAGTCGAGGATTTGGTGGAAAAACCGGCCTTTTCCGAGGCGCCTTCAAACCTCGCCATCATTGGAAGGTACATTCTCACACCGGAGATCTTCGAGGTTCTAGAACGAACCGGAGCAGACAAAGGCGGAGAAATCCAACTGACCAATGGACTTCGCCTGCTTCGCGAGAAACAGCCACTCCACGCCTATCGGTTCGAGGGGAAGCGATATGATGCCGGCGACAAACTGGGGTTTCTGAAAGCCACCGTCGAGTTCGCCCTAAAGCGTTCCGATTTGGGAAGTGACTTTGCTGACTACCTTCGGCAACTCAGATTCTGAGTTGGTCGTCGCTCTCTCGCTTCCTGACACTCAAAGCAGGTAAGATTCGCCCCCCCCGGTCGCCCGGGAGGGGGAATGGTCACGGTGTGACATCTTTAATGAAGAGTAATAATACTATTTGGCTGGCTACAAACAGCGTAGCAGATCTAGTGGAATGAACTACCCATATATTGACGGGAGCTCAAACTCAGAGACGCGTATCAAAGATCGCGCTCATTAGCCGCGAAACGCAACTCATCAAACCATCGGGCTGATTTGTTACAATTGTCGCTGCTAAGTTACCGAGCCAATTGAGAGTATTCTAGTCCAGTTTTTCGAAGTGTCAAGTAAAAAAAATCACTTTCGCTCAAAAAGCCTTGATCGGCCTCTATCTGAATTCCAGTCATTCCTCAAACATTTCGAATGGAACTATTTAATCGATAATTCACCGTCCTGAAGACCGCTTTTTTGGTCGCAGCAATCTAGGGCTCTAGCACCCGGGTGAAACTGAGAATTACAATTTATAGTAGTCAACTCCCCGTGAATCCGTAAACTTGTACGAGCTCGAATCGATTTCTACCAAAATTGGTAGGTTCAGAAATTTCAGGAGTCCCTTCCGGTGTCAAGACATCTCGTCGTTGGAACTGCCGGTCACGTTGATCACGGAAAGAGTTCTCTCGTCGAGGCGCTCACTGGGGTCCACCCTGATCGGCTAAGGGAAGAAAAACTGCGCGGCATTACGATCGACCTGGGGTTTGCCAATCTGGAGTTGCCAGACGGAACCCAGATCGGGTTCGTTGATGTGCCCGGGCATGAACGATTTGTCCGGAACATGCTTGCGGGAGTCGGGGGTATCGACGCCGTTCTCTTCGTCGTTGCCGCTGACGAGTCTGTCAAACCTCAGACTCGCGAGCATTTCGATATCTGCAGGCTGCTCGGTATCCCAGCAGGGATCATTGCCATCACCAAGATCGATTTGGCAGACTTGGACTTGTTGGAGCTGGTCAGGCTGGAGATTCAGGACCTTGTCAAAGGCTCGCTGCTGGAGTCAGCGCCAATCATACCCGTTAGCGTCAAGTCAGGTTACGGGCTCGCCGACCTCATCGATGCCTTGCGAAAGCTGCCGACGTCGGCCATGAGGCGAGATCCCCAAGCAGCCCTCCGTCTTCCCATCGACCGCTGTTTTACCCTGCGAGGCTTCGGAACGGTGGTGACCGGAACGCTTCTCAGCGGCACGTTGGCGAAGGACGATGAAGTCGTCCTCTACCCAAGGGGTTTGCGGGCCCGCGTCCGGGGGCTTCAAGTCCATTCCCAGCCCGTTGACAAGGCTATCGCCGGCCAGCGGACGGCGGTCAACCTGCCTAATCTTGAGGTAAACCAAATCCATCGGGGCATGGAGATCTCCGTGCCGGGGCGGTTTGTCCCAGTCGTAACCTGTGAGGCGAGAGTCGAGTTGTTGAGATCGTCGCCAATCGCAATTAGTCGGAAAACTGCTCTGCGGCTTCACCAGGGCACCCTGGACCTAGTAGCCGCAGTCCGACCCGTTGGGTCGCGACAGATCCGACCGGGAGAAAGCGGGTTTGTTCGGATCGCATTTGACGACGCAGTCCTAAGCCTGCCCGGCGACAAGTTTATCCTGAGGCAGCTCTCTCCGGCAGTCACCCTGGGAGGGGGGACCGTTTTGGACATTGCCCCTCTGAAGTCCCTGAAGTCGTCCTGCCGCCTGGAATGGTTAGAGTCGCTCCAGCCTCTGAGTCCTCGTGAGTTGTTGTACTCCTACGTCAAACGGAGCAGTTTCTTCGGCATAACCGAAGCTCAAATCCTTTCGCAGATGGTTCCTGACGCAGCAACGGTGCGGAAGCTGGCCGATTCGCTCGTGGAGGAAGGGTGCGTGAGGTTGGTGTCGTCCGAGCCTTTTCTTGTAATGGAAACAGCCTGCCTATTGCAGCTTATTGAGCAGGTCGCCGCCTATCTTGAAGCGTTCCATACTAGGAATCCGCGGTCCACTGGCATCTTAAAGGAACAACTTAACTCGGCTCTGACAAAGACTTGCCACCCGTTGGCCCTCAAGGCCGCTTTGAATGACTTGGTTGCAACTCAGCGGATCCTGATCCAGAATGAGACCGTCAGTCTTTCGGGAAGGACCGTGGTCTTGAAGGAGGCTGAGTCGGCGGCGAAAGCCCAGATAGAAGATGCATTCCGTCGAGCGGGCTGGAAGGTTCCAGCACTCGACGAAGTACTGGCGGGCGTAACAGTGTCACCTGCTCAGGCTCGAGAGCTTGTCAGCTTGCTGACCAAAGAACGACGCTTAGTGAAGATCTCGGAAAACCTGTTGTACCACACGGAATCGATCTCAGAGCTCAAAGCGCTCTTGGCCGATTGCAAGAAGCGAAGTGTCCAGCTCGATGTGGGAAAGTTTAAAGATCTCACCGGCATCTCCAGAAAGTACGCTATACCGCTGCTGGAATTCTTGGATCGTGAACGCGTGACCCGCCGTGTCGGAGACTCCCGGGTGATTCTGTGAGCTCGCGTCGGGCGTGGCTCACTTGAACGATGACAAGACAATAGACTTTGTTTGAGTCTCCTGCAGGATAGATCGATGATCCCCTCGTCAAGCCGCGGAATGCGGTTGTCTCTCCTGGGTTTCTCTCTGTCTGCCGTCTGTCTGCTTCCCCTCGCTCTGCTCTGGGCGGCTCCCTCATCCATCGAATTCAACCGCGATATCCGGCCCATTCTCTCGGACAAATGCTTCGTTTGTCACGGCCCAGACAAGGCAAACCGTGTGAGCGAGTTACGTCTTGATACGGAAGCAGGAGCCAAGACGCCTCTCAGTAGCGGCAGGCAGGCAATCGTTCCCGGAGATCCAGAAAAGAGCGAACTCTATCGCCGAGTCGTGTCTAAGGACGAGACCGTTCGTATGCCGCCAGCAGCTCTTGGCCACGCGAAGCTTTTGAGTTCCGAAGTTGAGTCGTTGCGGCTCTGGATTCGACAAGGGGCGAAGTGGCAGCAACACTGGTCGTTCATTCCGCCAAAACGACCTATCCTTCCGCGGGTGAACAACAGAAAGTGGCCCCGCAATACAATCGACACTCTGGTGCTTCACAGGTTGGAGCGCGAAGGTCTGACACCTTCTCCAGAAGCGGGCAAGGAGACGCTCATTCGCAGGTTGTCGTTGGATCTTACCGGCTTTCCCCCAGCACTCTCTGAAATCGAAGCCTATCTGGCTGACAAATCTCAGAACGCCTATGAGAGGGTTGTGGATCGCCTGCTGCAGTCACGCCGTTACGGAGAGCACATGGCAGCCCGCTGGCTCGATGCAGCGCGCTACGCCGACACGAACGGCTACCAGAGTGACGGTGTCCGGAGCATGTGGCGCTGGCGAGATTGGGTCATTGATGCCTTTAATCGTAATCTGTCCTTCGATCGTTTCACGATCGAGCAGATTGCCGGCGACATGCTGACCCAGCCCACGCTAGAGCAGCACATCGCTTCCGGTTTTAATCGCAATCATCGGACGAACGCCGAGGGTGGCATCGTAGCTGAAGAATTTCGCGTGGAGTACGTGGCCGACCGAGTGGAAACCACGTCAACCGTCTGGCTGGGTTTGACTGTGGGTTGCGCACGCTGTCACGACCACAAATACGATCCCATCACACAGAAGGAGTTCTACCAGTTATTTGCATACTTCAATAACGTTTCCGAAAAAGGTCTCGTCTACAACTTCGGAAACGAAGAACCGTATATCAAAGCACCCACTCCTAAGCAGCAAGCCCGGTTGAACCAGCTTGTAGCTCGATCGCAAGACGCCAGAAAGCGATTTCTGTCCCTGCAACCGGAAATCTCCCGAGCGCAGCACGAGTGGGAACAGTCGCTGGCGAAGGCTGAACGACTGGATTGGTCTATCCGGGACGGCTTGGTTGCCCACTACCCGCTGGACGGACTTCTCGCTTCAGGGTGTCATGAAGGAAGACCCGTTGTCAGTGACAGTCCGGATTGCCGTCTGCCGCTCGTTTCAGCACCAGTAGGCATGGGCGGGGTTTTCGACGGCAAACGGTATATCGACGCCGGGAACGTCGCAAAGTTCAACTACGAGGATCCCTTCACACTTGCCGCCTGGATCTACCCAACTGCCCCAAACGGAGCCATTGTGTCGCGCATCGAAGACCACAATCAAGGGCATGGCTACGGCCTTTACCTGAGGAATGGCAAGGTGCGCCTCCACATCACGATGCGTTGGACCGATATCGGCATGCGCTTGGAGACCGCGCAGCCATTAAAACTAAACGCCTGGCAGCACGTGGCAGTGACCTACGACGGGAAACGCAAGGCGCAAGGTGTCCGAGTCTACGTGAATGGCGAGGCGAAGAAGATCGACGTTCTCTTTGACGAGCTCTCCTGGCCTATCGATCCTAAAGACCCATTTCGCATCGGCGCCGGTGAGGGGCCAGACAATCGCTTTCAAGGAACGATCGACGAAGTGCGAGTCTATCGCAGGGCACTGTCTTCAGAGGAAGTCGCCACCTTGCCGCTGCTGGAAACCGTCGACCAAATCGCAGCGATCCCACTTGATCGTCGCAGCGCGGCTCAGCGGAGCAAGCTGGCCTTCTGTTTCATGGATCTGTTCGCGCCTCGATCCGTCAAGGAAGCCCGCTGTGAGTGGCTCGACGCCGAGCGAGAGCAGGACGAATATCTGGCGAGCATCCCAACAGTGATGGTGATGCTGGAACGCCCTGTTCGTCGGGACACCTTTCTGCTAAAGCGAGGCGCCTACGATGCTCCGGGAGAGCCAGTGACTCCGGCCGTGCCCGCCGTATTTCGGCCATTGCCGAGGCAGTTCTCGGACAACCGGCTCGGGCTGGCGCAATGGCTCGCAGCCCCCTCCAACCCTCTCACTCCACGGGTCATTGTGAATCGCCTTTGGCAGATGATTTTCGGGATCGGCTTGGTCAAGACTGCCGAGGACTTCGGCTCACAGGGAGACCGGCCACCCCATCCCGAATTGCTCGACTGGCTAGCCACCAGGTTCGTCGATAGCGGATGGGACGTTAAGGAACTGCTTAAGACGATCGTGATGAGCGCCACCTACCGCCAGTCGTCCAAGGCCACCCAATTCCTGAGCGAGCGAGACCCAGAAAACCGCTTGCTGGCCAGGGGTCCGCGGCTCCGGCTGTCCGCTGAGGTGATTCGAGACCAAGCGCTGTTGGCTTCTGGCCTCCTCGTCGAGGAGATTGGCGGTCCCTCCGTCAAACCTTACCAGCCGGCTGGGTTGTGGGAGGAACTGTCGTTCGGCGATTCCTATCGAACCGATAGCGGGAGCAAGCTCTATCGCCGTAGCCTGTATACCTACCTGAAGAGAACCGTAGCGCCTCCCGCGATGATGGGTTTCGATGCCAGCAATCGCGAGACATGCACCGTTCGCCAGGCCCGAACGAATACTCCGTTGCAGGCCCTGAACCTCATGAACGATGTGACCTATCTAGAGGCCTCCCGAAAGCTCGCGGAACGCGTCTTGAAAGAGGCCGCATCGGGAACCGAAGACGACCGAATCGCATACGCCTTCCGCTTGGTTCTCTCCCGACGACCACGTAGCGAAGAAACGCAGATTCTTCGGGACTCGTTACATCTGTTCGGCGAGCGGTATGGGAAGGACTCGAAGGTTGCGCTGAAGTATCTGGAGCATGGCGCCTCGGCCCGCGATGAGACGCTGAGTCCTGTAGAGCTGGCCTCGTACACCGCTTTGGCAAGCTTGATCTTGAACCTCGACGAGACGATCACGAAGGAATGAAATGAGCAGACTTGACTCAGCATTGGATACCTTCAGACTGTCGATGACGCGGCGTCATTTTTTTTCGCTTAACGCGGCAGGCCTCGGAACTGCTGCTTTGGCGTCATTGCTAGGCAGAGAGCTCGAGGCTAGCACCGGCGTCTCGAACGGCACCGCCCCTTCTGCGACAGGCCTTCCAGGCGTGCCTCACTTTGCGCCCAAAGCCAGGCGGGCGATTTGGCTCTTCCAGTCAGGCGGTCCGTCACAAATGGACCTGTTCGACTACAAGCCAGAACTCACTCGCCTTCGCGGCACCGAACTGCCGGATTCCATCCGCAAAGGGCAGCGGCTCACCGGCATGACAGCGACTCAGGATCGTTTCCCTGTGGTCCCCTCGCTGTTCAAGTTCCAGCAACATGGACAATCGAGCGCTTGGGCTAGCGAGCTGGTACCACACACCGCCAAGATCGCAGACGAACTGTGCTTCATCCGGTCGATGCACACGGAGGCCATCAACCACGACCCGGCCATTACATTTTTTCAGACAGGAGCTCAGATTGCCGGCCGACCGAGCGTCGGCGCTTGGCTCGCCTATGGCTTGGGGAGCGAGAACCAGGACCTTCCTGCCTTCGTCGTCTTGATCACTCAGGGAGGAGGCGACCAGCCGCTTTATGACCGCCTTTGGGGAAGCGGTTTCCTTCCCACCCGATTTCAGGGCGTCAAATTTCGATCGGTTGGAGATCCAGTGCTGTATCTGTCCGACCCAGAAGGCTTCGATCGAAGTATGAGGCGAGAGTTCCTGGATTCGCTCGGCCGCCTGAATCAGCTCAAGTCACAGGAATTCGGCGATCCTGAGATTACGACCCGAATCTCCCAGTACGAAATGGCCTTCAGAATGCAGTCTTCGGTGCCCGAACTGGCGGATCTCTCTAAAGAACCTGAATCTGTCTTTGACCTGTACGGTGAAGATGCGCGAAGACCAGGAACCTTCGCAGCCAATTGCCTTCTGGCACGCCGGCTGGCGGAACGCGGAGTCCGTTTCATTCAGCTATTCCACCGAGGATGGGACCAGCATGGCAAACTGCCTCGAGACTTGGCGCGCCAGTGCCGGGCGACGGATCAAGCCTCCGCAGCACTAGTGATCGACCTCAAAGCTAGAGGCCTCCTCGACGACACACTAGTGATCTGGGGAGGGGAGTTCGGCCGGACTGTCTATTGTCAGGGGCGATTGACAGAAGACGATTACGGGAGAGACCACCACCCTCGATGCTTCACGACGTGGTTAACCGGTGGGGGAGTCAAGCGCGGGATCACTTATGGAGCGACGGACGACTTCTCATATAACGTCATCGAAAACCCCGTGCATGTTCACGACCTCCACGCAACTCTGCTGCATTGTCTGGGAATCGACCACACCAGGCTCACCTTCAAATATCAGGGTCGCCATTTCCGTTTGACGGACGTGCACGGAAACGTTGTCACGAAACTGTTGACGAGCTAAGCCTATTGAATTGGCCGGCGGCAGGCACCATAGGATCTTTTGAAGCCCCACCATCCAGAACCGAGTGCAGGACGATTGCGCGCCTCCCTTGCCTCCTGGCACCGATATAGGACGGCTGAATCCTGGAGAATCGGAGAAGCCAATGAAGACGGACAGAAGAGTCAACCGGCGAGAATTCGGCCAAGCGACGGCAACCGCAGCGGTCGCTTTAGGACAGATGGCTTTGTCTCGCCACGCTTGGGCCCAGGAACCGGCCACGAAAGTCAAAACCGAGAAACCTGCTGCCACTAGAGCGTTCTGGATCCTCACTTCACCTCGACGTACCGTCCAAGAACTCCTGGCCGCCCGCGAGCTCGCACGAGGTATGCGCAAGCTGGGCGTCGCCAAGCAGCCGAAAGTTGCTGAGCTGCGCTCCGCCCAGCCGACTAAGCAGGACTCTGTTTTTGTCATCGAGGTGGTGCCTGATCGCTTCAGCCACAGAGAGGCGTACGAAATCGCGACTGAAGATACTGATCGGCCCGAAGATGGTCTGCAAGTGAAGATCTTTGCGGCGAGCCCGCAAGCTGCTTTGTATGCCGTGTTTGACTTCTTGCAAAACCAAGGTGTTTTTTTGGCCTGGATGGAGAAGTCTACCCACTCGAGCCAACCCCTACACTGAGTTTACCGCCCTCAAAATCCCCCTGGCGTTCGCAGCCGCGGTTCGATGTCCGCGGGCTCGTTCCCTGGCCAGACTTCTTGAACGAGTGTGGCTCTCATCCTGGACAAATCCGGTGAAATCTGGTACAACAAGCTGCGGAAGTGTTGTGTAGATAGATAAGGGAGGGTGAGGCATGGGCAAGATGGTGATTGAGGTTCCGGAGCAGCTGGA